>JAICWG010000267.1 GCA_025934915.1 Nitrospira sp. | reverse complement strand
GTCGGCCACCCGCATACGAGCCTCAAACATGTCCGGCCAGTGTCGGTAGTCGCTCAACAACGCTTGTATAATTTCTGGTTTGGCCGGGAAGATTGGATGCGCCGTCGCGCGAATTCCACCACCAGGTTCTATCTTCACCTCTAATCCATCAGCATCCGCCGCTGCCAAAGCCCATGATCCCGATGCAGCAATCGACAGCGGGCCCTGCACGAAGAGCAGAAACAGAAGAATGATCCAGGCTTCTTGCGATTTACCCAACAATCGCATCCAGCAACCGCTGATGAATCTTTCGTACCCGTTCAAGCTGTCCTTTGGCGGGAAAGCGCTCATAAAAACCGTCGGCGCGGAACTCCTTCGTCAAAGGAGCCCAGGGTTTGACGATCTCAGCAAACGGTTTGTGCGAGCGTTGCTCGTCCCAATCAGTGATGAGTTTGCGATCCACGATCAGATCGTCCAGGACGCGAATCAACGCCTTGAGTGTCACATCGCGAGAAAACATATACCGGTCGTTCTGCCCCCAGACCTCGCCCATGACGTCCTTGACCCCCTTGAGGTAGTCGCGCACCAGCGCATAGCAGCGCTCGGCCTTCATCCCCAAGTGGGACTCAATCCAGCGCTTATGGACCGTCACCACTTTCAGCAACTCGTTGAACACTTCGGACTGCAGAATCCATTTTTCCTGTTTACTCCTCCCCCCAAGGCGATTGATCTTGTATTGCAGCGGCGAGTCCGGTTCGCCGTATAAGCCGTATAAGAGGTTCACAACCTTCGCGGCGAATTTCTTTTCAGGACTTTCCCAAGAGACTTTCTCATAGAGATCGACCAAATGCGACCGGTTGATCCGCGTGTGGGTGGAGTTGATGATCACGAACATCTCTGTGGCGAAGTCTGCGCTTCTGCCGTCAAACAAGAGGCATGGCACCTCGACCTGCGCGCTTTGATCCGGATGTTTGTCGTGGAAGAAGTGAAGCCCGGCGAGTCGATGTTGTCCGTCGATCACCAGGTACTTTCCCTTCGGCTCGCTCAAGTGGCCGATTGAATCCGAGCCTTCCACCTTTTGGAAGCGAAGTGTTTCGTCGGTAAAGAGCAGCACGGTGCCGGGAATCATCGGTTGAGCCACGACGGTCTCATAAAAATTGACGATCTGTTTGATCTTTTGCCGAATGAAGCTCCCCGCAGCAAGCTGCGGGGTATCACAGAACTCAATTCCGAAGACTTCTCGGAAGGAGAGGCCAACCCCGTAGCGAGCTACGGGGAATGTCAAGTTCAAGACCCGTTGGAATCCCTTTTCGCTCCGCTCGATTCCCGCAATAAACTGCGCCACGTCGTCATGGTCCGAAATCTTGGCCTGCGCGATCTCTTCACCCTCGAAGTAATATCGACTGGTGAACCGAACCTTGCTCAAGAGCTCACCGGCCTTGTATGCGATGAAGTAGAATGCGCCCTCTTTTTGAGTAATCCGCGGCGCGAGCATAGAGCCTCCATTGGTGTGAATAGAAGCCGGTGGAAAGATTCTACGCGGCCCACTCCATGGTCGCAAGACAAAGGATTGTGCTACCATTGACGATGATGACGATTCGATGCAGGGCGCTTGGCCTTTTCGTTTTGCTGCTCTTGATATTTCTCGTTCCCGTTCTCGACGCCGAAGCACAAGAAATGGAAGATTCCGGAGCCACAACGGAGTTGTCATGCAGCTTTTCACTGGAAAAAGGTGAAACCGGGCGCCTCTGCCGCGTTCCATTCCCACAAGGATGTCGGGTCGCCTCCATTCCCGGAACCAAGCAGCCCTGGGCCACGGTCTCAAAAGGCGGTCGACTGCAATGTCGATTTGATAAAAAGGCGACCGATTGGAAGACAAACATTGTCGGCACCTGCGGCCGATGCAAATCCGTCCGATGTTCCGCCCTCTTCAGTGTCCGCTTCGATTGCTCGGCCCAGCACTAAGTTCATTGGTATCCCATGTCCATCACGGCATCAATCAAACAAGAAGCCCATGCGCTGGGATTCGACGCGGTTGGCATTACGCGCGTGTCCAGTGAACATATAGGATCAGCTGCCGGCGATCAGAAAACCAGTCCCCTTTCCCATTCCGAGGCCGCGGTGCCGCAACGTCTCTTCGACCGTCTCACAGAATGGCTCCGGCGAAGCTATCACGGTACCATGACCTGGATCGAACGGACCCCGAACAAACGCGCCGATCCTGGCCAGGTACTGCCCGGCTGCCGATCAATCATCTCGTTGGGAATCAACTATCTCACCGAGCACCGTGCCAACGAACAGCCTGGCTACGGACGTATTGCGCGATACGCTTGGGGAAAGGACTATCACAAGCTTTTTGATGCCAGGCTCAAGCAACTGGAACGATTGATTCACGAGATGGCACCCGACGCCAAAACCCGTTCTTACTGCGATACCGGCCCAATCATGGAGAAAGCCTGGGCCGAACAGGCAGGTTTGGGCTGGATTGGAAAACATTCCAATCTCGTTTCGGCCGAGTATGGCTCTTGGCTGCTGCTGGGAGAAGTGCTGACCACATTGGAGCTGGAACCCGACGAACCGACGACCGATCTCTGCGGCAGTTGCTCGCTCTGCATTCAAGCCTGCCCCACGAGAGCCATCACAGAGCCCTACATTGTTGATGCCACTCGCTGTATTTCATACCTCACCATAGAATTGCGTGGCGATGACACCGGCATCCCTCACGAGCTACAAGTAGGCATGGGAAACAAGATCTTCGGATGCGACGATTGCCTGGATGTGTGTCCGTTCAATCTGCGAGCTGATCCGACGCAGGAACGTGCTTTTCAACCTTCCTCGTTGACCCTCTCACCTCACTTGCACGAGCTTTCGAAACTAGAGGAATCGGCTTTCACGACCGTGTTTCAACAAAGCCCGATTCGGCGCGCAAAATACCAGGGCCTTCTCCGGAACGTGGCCATCGCGCAACGCAACCTGATTTCTTCCTAACTCTCTCTGATGACCTCATCGAACCAAAGTCTCCTCCGGTGGACCTCGATCCGTGCGATATCTTGTTCTCCAAAATTGACTAATGAATCTTTCATGCGCTAATATCCGCCGACTTGAAAGGGGAGAGAGGCCACTACGCCATACTCATCAGTGCAGCGTCTCTTTTCCATAAAAATCTAAAGGGAGGCTACTATGCAGAGGTTTCGTATGCTCACATCCACCCTGGGACTTGCCGTCCTCTTAGGAGCCAGTGGGTGTATCACCATGCCCGGGTCCGCAGGGGCGAAGGTCCATGATGTCACGTTCACGGCGACCGAAACGGAGATCGTCATTGATGGTACCGGTACGAAGTACAAAGCCTGGACCTTTAACGGTCAAATGCCAGGCCCGGTCGTGAGAGTGACCGAGGGAGATACCGTCAACTTCACCCTTATCAACCCCGAGACGAATGCCCAAGGCCATTCGATGGACTTTCACGCGGCAGAGATCGACTTCTTGAAGAACTACCGCGAAATCAGGCCCGGCGAGACGATCAAGTATACCTTCGTAGCCAAGAAGCCTGGTGTGTTCTTCTATCACTGCGGCGCACCGCCGATGATCCAACACATTGGCCGCGGCATGTTCGGTGCGATCATTGTTGACCCGAAGAATGCGCATGCCTGGCCGAAGGCCGATCGAGAATTTGTCCTGGTGCAGTCCGAGTTGTGGAAGAACCCGGATAACGTGCAGGCCATGTTCGACCGGAAGTTCGACCACACCATTTTCAACGGCGGCGTCTTCAAGTACCATCCCTTCTTCCCAGGATCGGAGCCGTTGGAAGTCAAGGTCGGCGAGCGGGTACGAATTTACTTTGTGAATGCCGGCCCGAACGAGTTCTCTTCTCTCCATACAATCGCTGAAATCTGGGACAACGTCTACGAGAGCGGCAATCCGGCCAACAAATTTACGGGGGTCCAGACCTATGTGGTCGGACCTGGCAGCGCAGCCACATTCGATATGATCGTCGATGAACCCGGAGCCTATCCTATCGTGACCCACTCTTTAACGGGAGCCTTGCGAGGTGCGATTGCCGTGGTGGTAGCCAACCAAAACCCAAAGAAGTATGACAG
>JAICWG010000249.1 GCA_025934915.1 Nitrospira sp. | reverse complement strand
GGGAAAGACAATGTGGTAATGGATTTGCCACGCACAGGGAGCGCCCTTTCTAACTGCTTCGTCCCTCTGGTCCGCCATACGCCAGAGGGTACCAGAAAAGATTGTCCCCGTAGCAAGCTACGGGGAATCACAAGTTGAAAAATTAGTGCGCGCAGGGGTGAAGATGGCCAATATCGACCTCGACAAGGGGATCGCTTCCCAACCGCATCTGGTATCGGACGCAACGCATTCTGCGACCGAGGCGGCGTCTCGTTGGAGTAGGAAGCAACCCAAACCTTTGGCCCTGCTCAACGAAGAATATGTCCAGGCCAAGCTGGCCAAACAACAAATGGATCAAGCCGTACAATCCGTTTTTACGGCCATCACCAAAACAGGGACCGTCAACCCTCAGCAGGCGGCCGAAGTGGTTCAAGAAATCACGATCGCCATGAGAACTCTCACCGACTCCGCTATTTTCATGGCCTTGAGTCAAAACCGAGCCGGCGATTCCACTCTCAGCCGCCATGCATTGGCCACCTGTACGCTGTCACTGGTCTTGGGACAAGCTTTCCAATTCAACCCCTTGGAATTGCAAGAGCTTGCGACCGCCGCCCTCTTACATGATATCGGCCTCTTGGAAATTCGGCCTGCCGTTGTCCGCCATGCTCACGCCACGTCAGGTCTTTCCAAGGCAGACCAATACCAATTGGAAACTCATCCCCGCCGCACGGTTCTTATGCTGGAGCAACACGGGAGGAGTGAGGCTGCGATACTGCGCCTCATCGCGAATCACCATGTCTACCTCGATGACAGCGGTTACCCAAAAGAGTCACGAGGACAGTTTACCTGCGACCGTACCCGCATCCTGATGGTCGTGGATCGATACGATGAATTGATCACTGGATTCGGTGGGACTTCTCCGCTCACTCCCCACCACACATTTCAATGTTTGTATCAAGAAGCGCGGCAAGGCAAGCTCGATCCACGAATCGTATCCTCATTTATCGCGAGAATCGGTATCTATCCGGTCTATAGTCATGTCCGACTGAACACACAAGAGTTGGCCGTGGTCACGGAGATCAATCAGGAGACACTGCATCAACCGATCATCACTATTACTCACCAACCAGGAGGCGCCGAGTACGTCACGCCGTTGGTCGTCGACCTCGCCCGCCAGACCGACGAACCACGGACACGGGCGATTGAAACGATCATCGCGATGAATACTTAAGTCAAGAACGGAATGATTGCAATCCTATTCGTAGCGCAACGCTTCGATGGGATTGAGTCGAGCGGCTTTATTGGCAGGATATAAACCAAAAAATAATCCGACGGCGGCGGAGAAGGCGAATGCCGCCGCGACCGTGTGGCCCGAGATAATCGTGGGCCAGCCGGCAATCACCGTCGTCAACCAGGCGCTCAGCACTCCCAATAGGATGCCCATGCAGCCGCCGACCACACTGAGCGTCGTGGCCTCGATCAAGAACTGCATCATGATATGCCGCCGCTTGGCCCCTACTGCCATACGCACTCCGATCTCTCTCGTTCGTTCGGTCACAGAAACCAGCAGTATGTTCATGATGCCGATTCCGCCGACAAGCAGCGAAACCGACGCAATCGCCATCAACATGACCGTCAAGGTTTGACTTGTACCTTCTTGTACCTGCCCTAATTCGACCTGCGTGCGAATCGTAAAATCGTCTGGCTGGCCATGCTGTAATCGATGGCGCGTCCTCAGGACTTCTCGAATTTGTTCCACTGCATCCGGCAAGTCCTCGGCTCGGTCCGTGGACGCATATATCCATCCGACCGTCCCAAGAAACAGTGTCCCAAAGACTTTTCGCTCGGCGGTCGTGAACGGGATAATTACGACATCGTCTTGATCCTGACCATACGTGCTCTGTCCTTTGGGGGATAAGACGCCGATCACGCGGAGCGGGACGTTTCTAATACGAATGACAGAACCGAGTGGTTCCTCCCCTGGATCAAAGAGTTCATCGACCACCGACTGTCCAAGAAGTGCGACAAGGGCGGCACTATCCATATCTGCCTGGGTAAAGGGTCCTCCCGTACTGAAAGCCCAGTCTCGGATACTGAGATAACTGGGTGACGCTCCATTGACCGGACTGTTATCGTTCCGGTGACCGTTCACGATCTGCAGTATATCGCGTTTCATCCAAGCAGTATCGGATAGAGCCGGAATTTTCTTCTTCAGATCCACTGCATCCGCAACGGTCAGTGTAACAGCCCCGCCTTGTGCCCCTCGCACGCCACCGACGCTCGTCGCGGTAGGCCAGATCATGATGACATTCGTGCCCATGGTGGCTATCTGTTTCTGCACGGCCTGCTTGGCCCCCTCGCCGATACTGACCATCGCGATGACCGCTCCCACACCGATGACGATCCCCAGCATGGTCAAGCCGGCGCGCAGCCTGTTTCGCCCAAGAATTCGTAACGCCGTCACAATCGTCAGCCACAGAAACGCCTGCATTTACATGCTCACAATATGCGATCGACCTTCGGTCGCCTGATCGCTGAGGACCCGGCCATCCTTAATTGTAATCTGCCGCGACGCATAGGCCGCAATATCGATTTCGTGCGTGACCAGGATCACCGTGATTCCTTCTCGATTCAACCCTTCAAGAATCTCCATGATTTCTTGGCTGGACTGCGTATCGAGATTTCCCGTCGGTTCATCCGCAAGGAGCAACGACGGCGATGTCACCAGCGCCCGAGCAATCGCCACTCGCTGCTGCTGCCCTCCTGAGAGTTGTGTGGGTGAATGGTGTTCGCGCCCGCTCAACCCCACACGTTGCAACGCAGCAGACGCGAGCGATTTCTGTTCCTTTAGGGGTAGTCCTCGGTAAAACAGCGGCAATTGAGCATTTTCCAACGCGCTGGTTCGAGGAATGAGATTGAAGCTTTGAAAAACAAAGCCGATTTGCTGATTCCGAATTTCCGCCAACCGGTCTGGCTGCAAATGTCCGACATCAATACCGTTCAGCCGGTACTGCCCCTTGGTCGGTTGATCAAGACACCCGAGAATGTTCATCAGCGTGGACTTACCTGATCCACTCGATCCCATAATTGCAACGAACTCGCCTCGCCGGATGGTGAGATTCAACCCCCTCAGCGCCTGCACGTCAACGTCGCCGACTCGATAGATCTTCCAAATATCTTCACAAATGATCAGCGCGTCCACGGACCTATCCTCTTAGAGATGAGAGCTGAAGATGAATGATCGAGCGACGGTGACCGGAGATTACGTTCGGCAAGCCATATCACATACACCGTATGTTTCACACGATCCGATGGCTCATCGAGAACGAGGGCGTCGCTGGTTGCCGAATCCGGGTGGCAGCTCATTGCTCTTTCTTTCCCCGAAAGGCTGCTCGATACCGACAACCACCGAATCATCTTCCGTGAGACCGCCGGACAGGACTTCAGTGGTGACGCCATCCGAGATACCCGTTTGGACTGGTAGGGAAACGAGGTCACCGCTTTCCACCTGTTTCCAGACAGTCCGCGACTGCCCCGCTTCTCTCCCGGTGTGGATCGGGCGTCCCCCGTCCGCTTTAGTCGCTTGCCCATCTGAACCCCGGCGGTCTCCTTCGGTCTTCGGAGGCATGAAGCGTAGCGCTGCGTTGGGAATCTTGAGCACCTGGTCTCTTTGAGCCACGACAATCGATACGTTCGCAGTCATTCCAGGCTTTAGGCGTAAATCCTTGTTATCTACGCCGACCACCACATTGTAGGTGACGACATTTTGGATGTTGATGGGTGCGAGGCGCACCTGTTTAATGGTCCCAGCAAAGGACACTCCCGGATAGGCATCAACGGTGAAAACTGCTTCTTTCCCTTCCGTCATCCCGCCGATATCCGACTCACTCACGTTGGTATCGACTTGCATATTGGTCAGATCGAGGGCGATCAGAAAGAGGTCGGGCGTGGCAAAGCTGGCGGCGACCGTCTGACCAACCTCTACATTCCGCGCAACGACAATACCATCCACAGGCGACCGAATGACGGTATATTTCAATTCTAGGTCAGCCGCATTCAATGCCGCTTCCGCTTGCTTGACCTGCGCCTCGGTAACCCGCAACTGTGCTTCTGCGCTTTGGAAATTGGTGAGCGCAACATCGACGTCGTTTTGTGAAACAAACTGCTGAGGCAACAGGGATTGGACACGGTCGAGTTCCCGTTTTCGCTGCGCCAGGTCGGCTTTGGATCGCGCAACGTTTGATCGCGCCATTTCCAGATTGCTGGCAGCCTGTTCTCGACGAGCCTTGAACGGTTCGGGATCAATGACCACAACCGTATCCCCCGCTTTTACTCGCGAGTTGAAATCAGCGTGGAGGCTTTTGATCATCCCTGATACTTGCGCTCCCACCTGGACAGAGACAACCGGATTGATGGTTCCCGTGGCACTGATGACAGAAACGATCTCACCACGTTCAACCGCTGCCGTCCGATATCGAATGGGAGGTTTCCGTTCTCCATTGAAAAACACGTAGCCACCGATCGCAATTCCGATAGCCACGACACTAATAATGAAGCCGAGACGTCGCATACAGTGAGGGCTCGACCTATCGAGCGCGTGCGTATCCTATCATGAAGCCGACAGGCGATGCACCTGACCTTCCCCCGATTTTGTGGACACCGGGTTACGCGACAGCCGCCTTTGCTTCGAACTCGGCGGGGGACTGATAGCCAAGGGTCGAGTGGCGTCGCTGCCGATTATAAAATACTTCGAGGTAT
>JAICWG010000251.1 GCA_025934915.1 Nitrospira sp. | reverse complement strand
GCATGCAAGTAGCTGATAAAGGCTCCCATGAGACGGGTTTTGCCCACCCCAGTCGCGAGGGCAAAGCAAAGCGACGGGAACTCCCGTTCAAAGTCGGTGACGGTCGGAAACTCGCTCTTGATTGACGCCAACGCCGTGGCCCTGTCGACTCCTTTCTTAGGGGAAACAACCTCCGTGACACGGTCGAGAATTTCCAAAGACTGCCGCTGTGGTAGTCGCAGGCTCAATCGACCGGCGACAGCGTTGACGTGACGGTTCATACTGATGCACCTCCGAAGGCGTGCGCATGCCTCACTGTAACGGATCCCTAAATCGGTGAAGGAGTTGTTCAGCCGATTGGCTGAGTGGCGGGATTTTCGTCTGAACCACATCCCAGACGATGTGCAGATCCAATCCAAAATATCCGTGAGCGATCACGTCGCGGAGTCCGGCCGCCTTGGACCAATCCACATCGGGCGTTAGAGCTTTGACTTCCTCAGGCAGATGTTTGGCGGCTTCCCCGACGATTTCCAGGTTACGGACCACAGCGTCAATAATGAGATCCTGAGTACGAAACTGCTCGAAGGTTATGCCTTCCGTGTAGCGTCGAATCTTCCGTGCGCTTTCAACGATGTCCTCGATATAGAACAGCCAGTTACGCGACACGAACCAGGTCCTTCTCAATAAGAGGGCGCATGCGAGGCTTCAGGGCCTCCTCGGTCACCAGATCGACAGCCGTCCCGAGCAATGTCTCCAGATAGGCCTTCAGATCCATATACTTGTCGAATGTGGCTACGCCCTGAAATTCAACCAGTATGTCCACATCGCTGTCGCTTCGCATTTCATCCCGTGCGGCAGATCCGAAAACTCCCAGGGCCTTGACACCGAACTTTGCGCGCATGTCTTCTCGCCGACCGGCTAACAGAGACAAGATTTGCTCTTTGCTCATGCTCGACCCTCCAAGTTACTCATCCGTGACGACCTTCGGTGCTCGTCTGCTCGCGTGCAAGACGGTGAATCCGATGATCGCGTCGCGCCTATAGCGGATAATGAGATCGTCATCGGTCATTTGACTGTCAGTGGCGTAGCCAGGTTGCGTGAAATTCACAGAGAAGGCGTCCGTTTCCACGTCATAGCTCAACCGAGCTGCATGGTGCGGGGTCCGATTGAGGACGGGGAGAAACCTCACATAGTCCTGAATATCTACGACAGCCATGACTGGCTCCTCTTTGCTAAATGAATTCCAAGCCTTGATGCCCAGGCTCTGGTGGAGCCTTTGGTAAGTTCTCAATCTTGAGACTGTAGTCATCATGGTCCCACTCGCAGCGGAAGAGGACCGTCTTGGGTATCTTCTTAATCGTGAGATTGGGATACTTGTCTGGTTTGCCACGGAAGGCTGAACACATCACCAACAGTGTCCGTCCTTCGCCGACTTCATCGCTCAAGACCTGCAACTGGTCAAGACTCAGATTCTGAGTCGTGACGTAAATGAAGTCTCGTTCCGTTGAATAGCCCTGCTGCCAATAGACGGCATCACTTGGTGCGTAGGTGAAGCCTTCCAGCTTGCAGACGGCTTGAGCGAGCATGGCAGGGTTGTACGCTTTGTTGATGACCCAGTTCCCCCACTTGTCTTTTTCTAATAATGAGGGTGCAAGGTGGTAATAACGGAATCCGCCACCGCCCTTCCAGCCGACCGCCTCTGTGATCGCGCCCTTGTCTTCACTATCAATGACTTTCTTGAGGCGTGGAATGATATGCGTGTGGCAATGTTCACCCAACTCGACCATGATCCAACGCCGCCCCATCTTCTGGGCCACGGCACCAGTCGTACCGGAACCGGCGAAAGAGTCGAGGACTATTTCGTCTTCATCAGTGGCTAGCGCGATCACCCTCTGAAGTAATCGCTCAGGCTTTGGTGTGCCAAAAACATTCTCTTCACCAAAAAGGGCTACGCTTTCCTTCTTGGCTTCCTGAGTATGCCCGACCTCCTCGTTAGTCCACCAAGTCCATGCTGTGTTTCCCTCGGATTCGGACAGAAACGTTTTCCGACGGGGCATACCTTTTCCATCCTTGCCGAACCAGATTCGCCCGTCTGCAACCAACTGGAGAAATACAGGCTCAATGTTTTTCCAACAGACGCCTGTCGGGGGAACATACTTGGCACCGCCCGGCGTAGTGATCTTGTACATCTGATTTGGTCGAAACCCTTGCGCAGTGTAGTCGGAAGAAACCCAAGGCCCCCGTGAATCGTTGTCGGGATTTTTGTATTGGGCAACCTGCTCTGGAGTTTTTGGCAGCTTGTTAAGTTTGAGCTTCTCCAATTCTTTGGCATAAACCAGAATATGGTCGTGTCCAGCTCCAAGAGAAGCCCGAACATCAGGAGAAGTACGCTTCTGCCACAGAACGTTTGCAACAAAGTTAGCTCTCCCGAAAACCTCATCGCACAGAATTTTTAAATAGTGCGCCTCGTTGTCGTCAATGTTTATCCAAATGGTTCCTTCAGGTCTCAACAAGCGGTTAAGGATTACAAGACGATCTTGCATTAGTGAAAGCCAAAGAGAATGCTCAACACAATCGTCATAATGTTCAAACGCACTCCCAGTGTTGTACGGCGGATCAATGTAGATGCACTTGATCTTACCGGTGAATTCCTGTTCGAGAGCTTACCGGTGAATTCCTGTTCGAGAGCTTTGAGTGCCAGCAAGTTGTCGCCGAAGATGAGCCGGTTGTCGAAGATGTCTTGGTTGGTGACGCGGTGCGCCGCATGGTAGGACTTCTCCGGATCCTCCAGCAGAATGCGTGGCTCCAGTTTGTGCCGGTTGTCCTTCCCGATCCAGGTGAGTTCGAGTTTGGTCTTGTTGGACATCCGCATTCTCTACGCGGCTGCGTACTGGCGAACATCCACCTGCACCCCGGCTCGGGCAGCCTCCTCAGCCGTGTGAAGGAGACGCGCGGTGGTATCCTCCTCCACATATTCCTCGCCACAGTTCGCGCAGACTTGCGCCGGAACTCCCTTAATCACCAGCGTCGTGCCCGCTCGTTCCAGCGTCACGGTTGCCGTACCGGGTCGGGTCTCCCCGTGCTTGCAAATCACGCAAATCATCGCGGTCTCCTCCTTTTCCAGTCTCGTTCCCACTCCTCTGGATCAGGTTCGTAAGTCGTAATCACTATCGTTTCTCCGGTGTCCGCATTGTCGGCGGCCACCACATGGAGCGGACGTGCTTGGCGCCATCCTAACACCAATCGGCTTGGATACGGCGTGTCATGTGGATACGCTTCGATGGTCTCACCGGTTTCTAGGACATGCCGCACATCGTCCTTACTGATCCGCCGCTGAAACATCCGCTTGATGGCATGGACCCGAAAGATCAGAGGTCCAGCGTTCATGATTTACACTTATCCCAGAATCTCATAACGTTCGCTCACGCCGTTATTGCCCTTACCGGACTTGCCAGCGAACAGTAAACAACTGTTCAGAGCTTACCTTCTGTTGCAATTTCCCCTCAATCTCGGCGATCAGTTGCTCGCGCCGACGGTCAATCTCGTCCTGCGCATCGAACAACGCTCGCCGGCGTTTGCCCCGTTCCGCTTCAATCGCCTTGATTTGCTTTTGCCCAGCCAGCTTTTCTTCCAACGTCAGAGCCGCCACAGCCGCCTTGCGAGCTTCCTTGATTTGCCGGTCGAATTCCTTGATCTCACGCTCAAGGCCCACTTTCAGATCATCCGCCCAGGAATCCAGTTTGTCGACTTCGATCTCCAAGAACTGGGCGTTACGTTTGGAAATTTGTCTGCGAATAGCCTCCTGCCGTTCTGCTGTCCTGGTACGAAGCAAAGGATGATCGAATGACGAGGTGGTTGTTTGGCTCACCGTTCCCGGTAGAGAGAACAGCCTCTGAACCACTTCTTCGTTCAAGACTTCGCCCTGATCGGTCACGCCTGTGCAGATGAGATAGTCCTCTGCTTGATCCAGCGCTTCGATAGTAAACAGCGAGACGTTCAACTGGCCGGATTTGCCGATGAGCGGTTCAACGACACTCACTTTTCCACCATGTTTGGCGTACTCGAAGGTCAGTTCGGCTGATTTGAGGACGCGACCTTTTGCTTGTGCGACGACCTGCTCCGCCAATGGATGTGCGAGCCGATACAGGTGAGCCTCCCCCGTTCGGCGAGGCAGCTCATACAGACCCAGCGGAATGTCGTCCTCAAACGGACAGGTTCTTAATTTGAAAGAGGAATCAGTAAGAAAGTCCGCATGGTCACGCAGCTCAAAGCGGGTGAGTTGCATCAAGATACGCTCGTAGCGATTCAGATAGAGGCGTGAGCGTTCGTCGCTAATTCGGAGCTTTTCCCGCACCTCGTCATCGAAGTGTTCCAGCAGAAGCTGGCGTGCCCGAGTCATGGATTCATCAATCTGGGTCCCCAGTTCGCTCTGGAGCTGGTCGAACGAGGTCTTAATCTCCTGTGGTGTCCGGCAGCGTTGATAGATATCGGCAATCCGCTTCTCGAAGTCCACGCCGGACTCAATGGCCCCCAACACTTCGTCGCTGGCGCCGAAGACGCCTTCAAAAAGCTGGAACTTTTCCGAGAGCAGGCGAAAGACGTACTGATCGGCTTCATTGGTCTGATTCAGGAAGTTCACCACCACGACATCGTGCTTTTGCCCGTATCGGTGGCAGCGGCCGATGCGCTGCTCGATCCGCTGGGGATTCCAGGGGAGATCGTAGT
>JAICWG010000153.1 GCA_025934915.1 Nitrospira sp. | reverse complement strand
TCTGCGACAAAACAATCTCACTCGAAGCGGACTGGTCCAAAACCGGAATCTTCCCCATGCTCCAATCGCGTAGCATCGCGACCTCAATTGTTAAGATGTTTCACAACTTAACTAGGGATGAACGGTTCATACTTTGGATGGGCTTGCTTAGGTCAAGGAATAAAATGATCTGGACCAATAGACTTCCTGTCACCACAGGTACTTTCCTTACGAGAGAAGTCAAAGAGAGTGCGGACATAGGCCTCGTACGGATCAAGCCATACCATACGATCCTTAAAGACTAATGAGGGCCATCCACCATCGCCACTAGTAGTTTACCTAGTGGCAAAAGATTGCTACGTGGTTAACTGTGATACACGCTGTCTAGCTCGAATGTGAGCTTTCGATTACAGCATGCTTCAGTTAGACTTGAGAGTGTTATCGCTCTCAGTCGGTTGGGCAGGAGGGCTACTTGTGACCCTGACTCACGAATGATGATCACGAACTTAGTTTGGCTATGGTCTGGCCTAAACCTCGACAGGTGCATTGATGGACAATGACGCACCCCATGGGCTGCACGGGCACAAGATCTGTAGGTTGCCTGTAGGGTAAACGCCGCT
This sequence comes from Nitrospira sp., assembly GCA_025934915.1. Classification (GTDB taxonomy): domain Bacteria; phylum Nitrospirota; class Nitrospiria; order Nitrospirales; family Nitrospiraceae; genus Nitrospira_D. Next base: position 9,760 of record JAICWG010000153.1, on the reverse strand, counting down.
CTGCTCTTGCCACCCGACTTGCCCATTCCGGGTTCGATTTGACGCGGACTTGGTGCGCGCAAAGACCGTAGACCGGCAGCGATGGCATCGAGTTCAGAATGCGTACCGATCGTACCCATGGCCTTATCGAGCATCGGGCGCAAGCCGACCCGCGCGTCCCGCAGACGCGTGATGCGATAGGTAAAGCTGTAGTCCGGTCCATAAGTCACGTCGCACGTACTTCCACTATCACACTGCTCCAATACGACGGTTTCGATATATTCATCGCCGACGTTGGGCAGGGCCGCTTTGAGGTCCTGCATCGACAGATCGATATGGGCACGACCGATAAAATCGTCACCGGCATTGTCGTTCGCGCAGTGCGGCCCTGCGTGCATACCTGACCCCGGCGAGCCCGGACTGCAAAAATCATGGTCGAATCCGCCGAACCAATCCTTCTCCCAGAACTCGACGCCGAAACTCAGCGGTGCGGCTTCACCGCTGTCGTCACAGACCGATGTCTTGCCCAACACGACGATGCCGACGCGTACCGGCACGATACAGCTTTTGCCGGATCGAAGTGGTAAGTATCACCCGAGTCGATGCCGCCGATCTGGCCGGAGACCGCCCAGCCTTTGGCGTCGTCGGTGCGAATCATCACCTCGTCGCTGCCCAACCAACTGTTGCCGGTTTCGTCCCGTGCCTTGAAGCCAAGCGCCTCGATCTTATAGCGCCGCTCCGTCCATTCGATGGTGTCCCAAGCAAGATCGCTCAGGTGCTGTACCGAGCCTGGACTGCCGGACTGAGACGACGCCGAGGGTTCATGCGCAGCTGTACCGCCGGCAGTGCACCAACACCATGCCAGCAGACTCAAGCCACACACCATGAACCGCCTATACGAAGTCGCCATCGCTCCCCTCCTACTTGAAGTCGTTTCAAATCAGGCTGCCATTCACCGAATACAAACGCCACGGTCCAGCCTCACCTCACCGAAGGTCTGATTCATCTCCCACCTTCGGCTGCGAGCACTCGCTCAGCTTGTGCAATCGCATCCCGCAATACCTTTACGCTCTTCTCTGTTTTCTTTATTTTCGGCAGATGATCCACGTAACGGGATGCTGCGAGCGTTAAAGTCTGCAATGTCTTTCTCAAATCATTCTCTTCTGTGGATTCCCTCGATGCTGCGGCGCGAGCCAGCGCCAGCCGCCTACGCAGGCCCACATACGGTTGGGGAGCGATCGGATTATCTTTCTCGAGCTCCGGCCGTCTGAATATCATTGTATTTCCTCCATCGATGTGGGCACCGTACCATAACCCAAGACCGGTTTATAGAGCACCCATCTCGTCACTCCGCTTCATGAGTCTGATCCAATCCATATACTCGTCTTTCCTACGTTCAACTTTCTGGTTCTCATACCCGCTTTCTCCATGAGGGGAAAAAGGCCGGCGTCGCCGCCGCATACCGATCATAGGCTTCACCGAATTGCGCACGGGCCTCTGCCTCCTCTTCGTGCGCAAGAAGGAGATACATCCCCACGAGCACAGGGAACATGAGCAGGGTCGGAAAGGTCGGCCACTGGAGAAGAAAGCCCAGCATAATCATCATGAAGGCGGCATACTGCGGATGTCTGATCAAGGCATAGGCTCCGCTTGTGGCCAGGGCCTGCTCCCGCTGCGCCCGATACAAAATGCGCCAGGACACCATCAGCAAGATCAGCCCTATGAAGACCAACACCTCGCTGAGAATGTGCACTGGGTCAGAGTGCGCGGGGCCCGGGATACCAAGCAAGACATGCCAGAAATGGCCGGTGTCGTGAGCAAACGGATCGACCTCGGGATAGTGACTCGCCAACCATCCCGAAAGCAGATAAATGCTCAGGGGGAACCCATACATCTCCGCGAATAGGGCCACGATAAACGCGGAGAAGACTCCAAGGGATCGCCAATCACGCCCCGTCCGAGGACGCGTGAAGCTCAGCGCAAAAAGAATAAAGAACAGAGAATTGACGAGGACGAGCCACCACACCCCATAGCTTGCATCGTTATCCATATGTCCTCTCTCTGTCGTCGTGCGACATGTGCCGAAACAAACATGCGGCGGTTCCTACAACTGCTACACCATACCGTATACAACCGGAGTAGTCAGTCAGCCCTCGTAGAGAACGGCTGCTTTCCTTTCGACGTTGCCCAGACTGGAATGGGATCTGAGTACGCTTGTCCACTCTTCCCCGGGGGAGTATAGTGACTTGTATGCGTCGGATCGGTCCTACTTCACTTTTCTGTTCGTCTCGTGAAACAGGCTTGGCATTTCTGATGCTATTTCTCTGTATCTGCGTGATGTCGCAAATGCTGGGAACACCCCTGACGCTTATCGGGCTCCTCACTTCGGATATACCAGTGGAATCAGTCTCTGAGGATTTTTCGATTCCTCCGATTAGCCCTGAACCAGGATCGGAAAATCGTTCCGGTCTTCACGAGAGGCGCGAGCCCGTGCTCCATCTTCCAGTCTTCGTGACCTCGGTTTTTCATCCTCCTCAAGCGTAGTCCTTCTCATCACGTTAGTGCGATTGCTGGTGCGCCGGTGGGTGAGCCTTGAGACGCCAGGCTCCAATCGTTCTCTCCTGGCACCCTTACGGATGAGGCTCACAACGAGAAGTGCCGGTGCGCTAAAAGAGCCAACGCTCAAACAATAGCCGGACAAGGAGGTGAATGCACATGCCTGGCATGAACGATGCCCTCTCTTACATCTTCTTAGGCATCTTTGTGTTCGCAGTTATCGTATTTGCCATGATGACTGCGGGCTAAACGATTGCGGCCAACCCCCGATGTTCTGGCTCCTCTCAAACCAAGGTGCATGTGAACGGGGGGCGGCGGCAGACAGATATGTCGGCGCGAGAGACCGCTACGCGGTTCAAGTCCTCGCTCGTGCTTAAGCGGGCAGCACATGCCGTTCATAAGCCAGTAGGAAAGATGGGAGAACAGGGCCTTAGCGGGGACATAGGAGTAAGTCTCCTCACGTGTGGTAAGAAGTCCCGATGATGCCGCAATCAGGGCCGAGGGTTAGAGGTTCGGATGGCTTGATAGGAGTCTGACACTGTTCTTTACTACTACTGGTCCTCCGTTTTTCCTTATGAATTCATGGTGTCTTTGAGCATGCACAATCTCACCGCCTACCCGTCTTCAGCTTTGCGTAATGAGAGCAGCCTTTTGGCTCTCTGAGATCGCACGCTTTGCCGTAATACTTGAGTGCTTCAGCATCGTCGGGCTTGATACCCCTCCCGACTTGATAGACCATGCCGAGCTGGATACAACCCTTTGCGTCCCCCGCGTCACAGGCCTTCCTATAAAGGTTGACGGCTCGAATGTCGTCCTGCTTGATTCCGGTCCCCTGGGCATACATCACACCGAGATTGGAGCAGCCCCTCGCACTCCCACCGTCACAGGCCTTCCTGTAGAAGTCGGCAGCTTGAAAGTTGTCCTGTTGGACCTCGGTATACATCACGCCAAGGTTGTAGCAGCCCCTCGCATTCCCACCGTCACAGGCCTTCCTATAGAAGTCGGTTGCTTGAACGTCATCTTGTGGGACCCCGGCCCCTTCGGCATACATCACGCCAAGGTTGTAGCAGCCCCTCACATTCCCACCGTCACAGGCTTTCCGAGAGAAGGCGACGGCTTGAGCATCGTCCTGGGGGACTCCAATCCCCTCGGCATACATCACGCCAAGGTTGTAGCAACCCTTCACATGCCCCCCATCACAGGCTTGCCTATAGAAATCGATGGCTTCAAGGTCGTCCTGTTGAACCCCGGTCCCCTCGCCATACATCACGCCAAGATTGAAGCAGCCCTTCATACTCCCACCGTCACAGGCTTTCCGAGAGAAGGCAGCGGCTTGAACGTCGTCCTGTGGGATCCCGATCCCTTCGGCATACATCACGCCAAGATTTGAGCAGCCACTCGCATCCCCGCCGTCACAGGCTTTCCTGAAAAGGGCTGCAGCTCGAGCGTCATCTTGCTTCACTCCCTCACCTTTCAGATACAACAATCCGAGGGAGTTGCATGCTGTCGCAGCGCCTTTCTCGCACGCGGCTTTCACTGGTTGCGGCTGGTCGGCTGCCTTCGAAGGGCTCATCACTGCTGAGACCAATGCTCCGAAGACCATGAATGCGTGAAGAAGAGGGCGAACCGTCATTGAGTAACCTCCGAAGAAGCAGAAAGCGTCGAGCGGAACGAAGTCTAGCGAGACAGACGATCAGATTCAAGGCGGGAAGCTGGAACCAATCTGAACATCAACTTTTGAAGGGATTTGGTCTCTGCATCGCAGAGACATTTGCGAATAGGTTGTCAAATTGCCCGAGAAAACATGGGTGCGTCGGTGCGGTGAGCGCCGTTGACACCATTCGGATTCCAGATTGTCAATTCCAAGGGATGTTCCATATCCCTCTCACCGCCCGCCGTCTCATGTGTCGTGATCCCACACCCGTTGCAAAGTGAATCACGAAGACGATACGATCGCCTTCCGTTTTTCTCGTTTCTTTCATCAAGAGGGGAACGCCCAGACATCGGTTTAGGCTTGCATTCAGGTGCTTCCGCCTAAGCCTCCTGAGCGGATTTCATGCGCACATGAGTGAATTGAAGTCCATTGGCGGGGAATCCATTTGTGATCACCGCGCCTTATCGACTTGTGGGTGAACCATGATCATCAAGCTATCCACCTGTGTCCTTGCATCCATCGTCATGCTATGCGGAAACGTGCCGGTCTCTATGGCCGTCGAAGATTCAGACGGCCAGTCATCGCAAGACGAGCTGAGCGTGACGAGAAACAATCTCCAGCAGGCCAAGCAAAAAATCGATGAGCTCGAGCGACAACTCAAGCAACGGATCGGTGAGCTCGTTCTCCAGCTCCATGCCAAGGAGAATGAGCTCGCAGCCCTGATAGCCAGCGGCCACGAGAATTCCAAGCAACTTCGAGAAGATCTTGCGTCACAAGCTGAGGAGCTCAACCAGGCTAAGCGTCGCATTGCCGAACTTGAGCAACAGCTGACAGCGACGGGAAAAGTGCAGGAATTGGCGCAGGCCAAGCGCCGCGCCTCCGAAGCCGAACAACAGACGGTAAAGAAAGAACAAGAGTTGGCGCAGGCCAAGCGCCGCGTTGCCGAATTCGAACAACAGCTGGCAGCGATGGGAAAAGGACAGGACCTGGCGCAGGCCAAGCGCCGCGCCGCTGAAGTCGACCAGCAGATGGCGGGAAAAGAGCAAGAGCTGGCGCAGACCAAACGCCGCGTCACCGACGCGGAACAGCAAATAGCGGGGAAAGAACTGGAACTGGCCCAGGCTAAGCGCCGTGTCACTGACGCTGAACTGCAGATGGCAGAGAAAGAGCATGAACTGGCGCAGACCAAACGCCGCGCAGCTGAAGTCGACCAGCAGATGGCGGGGAAAGAGCAGGATCTGGCGCAGGCCAAACGCCGTGTCACCGAAGTCGAACAACAGACGGCGGGGAAAGAGCAAGAGCTGACGCAGGTCAAGCGTCGTGTCACCGACGCGGAACAGCAGATAGCGGGGAAAGAGCTGGAACTGGCCCAGGCTAAGCGCCGCGCCGCCGAAGCGGAACAACAGACGTCGAAGAAAGAGCAAGAACTGGCGCAGGTCAAGGAGGACCTCAAACAAGCCACTCAAAAGCTGGCGGATCTCAATCCTCAACTCACGGCGAAAGACGCGGAACTTGTGCGCACGAAGCAATTGCTGGCGGAGTTTGAGCTCAATTCGTCCAAACAAACCGCGCCGCCTTCCGCTCAGGAAGAACCTCCCTCGCTTGCTCTGCTACCTATCGATCACAATCTCTCCTTGACCAACCTGCTCGGACCCGACTCTGAGGTCGCAGATGATGGGGAAGCAGTACCATCAAATGGTGACCTCGGCAAAGTAACCGAAAGCCTTACGAATCTATTACAGCCGGAACTCAAGAAGGGCAGTGCTGCCTTGAAGCAGCGAGGAAATAAACTGACCCTCGCATTGGCAACCAGTGAGTTATTTTCCACAGGTGACGCGACAGTCACCATCGGAGGCGCCTCGCTGCTCGAGCGGGTTGGAGTCGTCTTGCATGGATTCCGTTACCAGAACATAGAGGTAGCCGAGCATACCGACAACCAGCCCCTCCGGAACGACTCTCGGAAAGGCTTTCGGGATAATGCCGAACTCTCTCGGACCAGGGCCGACCATGCCGTTCAGGTACTGGTCAGCGGGGGACTAGGGGCCGACCGAGTCAAAGCAGTGGGGTATGCAGATAGCAAGCCTATCGCGACGAATGAGACTGAAAAGGGCCGGAGTAAGAACCGACGAATGGAAATCGTAATTACACAATGGCCGGAATCGGGTAACAGTTTGGGTGACGGAAAGGCGCAAGCCGGTAAGAAAGCCCAGGATGCTCCACTCAAACGGTGACCCATCGTTGACAGTACTGAACTGACGGAGAAGAAGAGGAAGGTATCCGACGTCTTAACTCCAAATCCGAAATAAGATCCTCTCCTAATCTTTCCTTTGAAGAAGAGGTGCGGGTTCATCCGGAACATTCCAAGACCCCATGAAATCGCGAGGAGAATTAGATGGATGGAAACCGGCTCCGAAGGGACGGCAGGTCGCAAACATGCCGTGCGAGCGCCAAGGCAGCGGAGAGTCCCGGCGATTCAATGCCGATCAGATTAATCAACAGGGGATCTTCCCTGTCGACCGAGACGATGAAGTCGCTCTTGGACCGGCTATTCGTCACGACACGTGGCCTGATTCCGGAATAGGCCCAACGAAGATCGCGCGTATCCAGGGAAGGGAGGAATTTCTGCAAGACTTCAACGAACAAGCCAGGCGTCGTCTTGCGCGAGGTGTAGTCCGCTTTGTCCGCGACGGGCATTTCGTTCGGCCCAACATACAACCGCCTGTTCGGGCGTGGACTGAAATGAATTCCCTTGCCGGTCGCTTGAGATGGTAACGCAGGATAGACCGGACGCCCGATCAAGCTTTGCTTCTCCGGAGTGACCAGTTCGTAATACTCACCCCTCAGCGGGCTGATGACATATTTCTTATGGGACATGCCCAGTGCGGCAATGTCGTCGGCATAGAGTCCGGCCGCATTGATGAGGCAGGTGGTCCGAATCCGTTGACGATCGGTGGAAACGAGATACGAGCCGGCGGCTTCCTCGACGCCGATGACCCGATTGTTGAAGGCAAACTCTGCGCCGGTCGCTTCCGATTCGTTCTTGAGCGATTGCACGAAGGCCTGAGAATCGATGACGGAGACGCTTGGAATGGCGATTCCGCAGCAGGCGTGAAGATACGGCTCGCAAGCCCGTAAGGCGGATGGCGTCATAAACCTCACCCTCGTTTTTGTCCTCCAGGCGTTGAACCACAAGCGCCGTAGCATAGTTATGTCGCGCCACAGGCCCCGACGGACATCCTCCATTGAGACAGCGATGATCATGCCGGCCCTGAGCAACGGGACGTCATGCTTCAGGGCATATGCTACCGCCAACCGGCAACCTTCCCGGGCAAGCCTCTCTTTCAGTGAAAAAGGGGGTTCATGGATACCGCTGTGGAGGACGCCGCTGTTGCGCCCGCTGGTTTCTTCGCCTGGGCGCTCGTGCTGTTCGAGGACGAGGATACGGATCGGCGCGGCCCGGCGCCGGCACAATAATTCCCTGGCAATCGCGCATCCGACGATACCGGCACCGACGATGGAGACATCGTACAAGTTCATGGGGGATCATCCTGTACACCCTCGATGCAACCGAAAGAGGATTTAAGGGGTCACCTGTCTTGAAATATTGTGGACGACGAGTCAGTCACCTATCCAGGCGCACGGCTGCACCGCCTGGTTGAGGGTTGTGCCTCCCCTCAGTGGGAGTGGGCACCTCTGGAGCTTCCACTTCGTGGTCCATTGAGACTGCATTCTACCTCGGCCCGATGGTGCAACCATTTTCAGATCTTGCCTTGTGCTCCACCAGTTTTCGCAGGATTCACGATGCGGCTGACGGACACCGAATACTTGGCTAAGTTTCGGTCGTGCTGCAAACCATTGCGATCGTGGAATCTTTTTGCTCCTCCCATAGCACAGGTGCCGGACGTTCGACAAACCGCTCACTTTCCACCAGCTCTTGCCGCTGGATGTGCGCCCAAGACGAAAGGTACAACACGCGTATCCTATTGATCTATTGAAAACGCGCATCAAACAACTTGACTGCCATATTCATTGCGCCTAGGGTGATGTAGTCATGAGCATACTTCCACGATGAGATCCCTTGAAAACTCAGTGGAATCCTTTGACAGATCGTGACAAACTAGAAAGCTGAGTGGCAACGACCATAACACGGCGGGCGTCGACAGAAGCTAGAGGACAAGAAGGGCCACATCAGGGGTACGTTGCGGGAAATAAGATAAAGAGGACGTGCCGCGCCGTGCTAAATCTTAGAGAATAAGGAGGCCAGAATCATGGCATTGCTGATTACCGACGAATGTATCAACTGTGGCGCCTGCCTGCCGGAATGTCCGAACGAGGCCATCTTCGAAACTCGCGGCGATGCGGAGGCGAAGGGAAATCATGTGGGCGACGGCCAGGGAGTGGGGGACAGTATTTACGTGATTACACATGATCGGTGTACCGAGTGTGTCGGCCATTTTGACGAACCTCAATGTGCGGCAGTCTGTCCGGTCGATAATTGTTGTATTTCTGATCCAGCTTATCCGGAGGGGACCGATGTCCTGCTGGAAAGAGCGAAGACACTCAATCCTGACAAGCCTATCGATCCGGCAAAAGTTTGGAGCGGCGTGCGGAACTGATCGTTTTCCACTTCGAGGTTCCGTGCACTCTAGGATACTGAGAACGCCGCCGGTACAGTCATGTTTGCATTGGCTTAACCGAAACGATTAGTCATGGCTGATAAAGTTCCTAGATTTATGACAAATGCAACCGTCATCAAGGTTTTAGCTAAAGTATTTGCTTTCCAAGCCATTGAGATCAACCTATTGCGTTCCCATGCTGGAATATCCGATGCGAATTGGAAAACACTTAAGCGGGAAGCTTTTAAGAAAACCTACGCGAAGCAACGGGCTTTTTATGAAGATCGCTTGACGGGCGCGTTCGCTCTGGAGCGCATTTCCCAGTCTGAACGCGAGACTAGACTTCTCGAACTCTGGCTCAAACAGAGCGAGGAGTCCCCCAAAGACGAACCATAAGCTAAACTGCTGGTTCCAGAGGGTGGCTTCTTATTCTGTGTCATCTAAGCCTAACCACTACAGAACAGGCATGAGCACAAATCGCTTTTTACGGGTGCAGGCCGCGCGGGTGCTTCTTGTTGCGGCTACCTTTTGCACACTACTGATCGTGGCAGGGGAATCTGTACAGGCTCATGGTGGAGACATATCCGAGACGAGTCCATCACAATCGCAATCGAGCCTGTCCCGCTCATCGAACCTATCCAGCCCCGAGGCAGCGGGGATCCAAGCAGCCTGCTGGGCTCTCACCATTCCCTATGGCGCCGCGAAAATGGCCTATGCGATCGGCGGAGGCATTGTGGGCAGCCTCGCTTGGGCGATAACGGGAGGGAATATGGAGGTGGCAAAATCCATCTGGATTCCCTCGATGACAGGCGACTACATCGTCCAGCCGCAGCATCTCACCGGAGAGAAGCACCTCTACTTCGTGGGCGCGTCGTCAGAGGCCCCCCTGTTATAGCGCCTCATAACACCTTGCTCTCAGGTCTCGTACAGTCTACATCGTCCTGCAAACTCGCGG
>JAICWG010000132.1 GCA_025934915.1 Nitrospira sp. | reverse complement strand
TTCAATCACGAGGCTATGTTATCGAACCTCGATAATCGTCTGCAAGGGGAGACTGACAAGCTATTCTCTGTTTTAACGGTCAAAGAGGCCGTCGTACAAATTGCATTTAGGGAAGGGCATCTGGTTATTCGCTTGACCAGGAGATCATTTTAAATCAACTGTCCATCGCTCTTGTCTGGCCAGATCGATCAGCACCCCTTCCCTCAACCCTAAGTCACTTACCAGACATTCCTGCTGCACCAGCGTTTCCATGATTGTCCGAATGATGATCGCCCCAGCGACGATGACTTCTTCGCGGTTCTTTTCCAAACCTGGAAGGCCGATACGTTCCGCTTTAGTTCTGCTGCGCAGCGTCTGTTCCAACTCACGAATCGTTTCGAGCTTCAGTCGGTAGTTGTGGATACGAGCAGGCTCGTAGGTGGGAAGCTTCTGAGCCATGGCAGCGAGACTGGTAATTGTGCCGGCGGTGCCGACGAACGTCGCCTGATGATAGTTAGTCATGCCGGCAACTGCCGCTTTTGTCTCTCGGGTCACCCACTCTCGCGCTTGGCGTACTTCCTCCTCAATCGGAGGATCATGGCGCAAAAGGCGCTCACAGAGGCGGACAACTCCGATATCGATCGAGCAGATAATTGGCTTCTGTCCCTGGCGATCCAAAATAAACTCGGTACTCCCGCCACCGATATCGAACGCCAAGATATCAGTCACACCGGCAGGAAGACCTGACCGGATACCAAGCAACGTCCGCCGCGCTTCTTCCTCTCCCAAAATCACCTCAATATTGAACCCGGTTTCTCGTTTGAGACGTACAAGAAACTCGTCTCGATTCGCCGCATCGCGGACGGCGCTCGTTGCCACGACCGAGGTTCCCTCGACCTGGTACCCGTTGATGACGTTCCGCCACTCCTGTAGACAATGAATGACCCGATCCATCGCGGCTGGACTCAGGTGTTTGGTCTGATCGACTCCTTCGCCGAGACGGAGAATACGCCGATCAGAGCGAACTTCTTGGAGAAGTTGTCCAGGGGCAAGATCCGCGATCAACAAGCGACAGGTGAGGGTGCCGATATCGATACCGGCGAATCGTCGCATGCGCTGAGGCTGCGCGGTCATTGCTCGTTCCGAAGCTCTTCCATGTCGACTTCCAGTTTCTTCCGCGACTCCTTGAGCACCTTAACCTCCTTGACGAGACGCACGATCTCAGCGTCATACACGACCCGTTCCGCCGTTTCGCCCCGCTCCTTCATGTCGACGGCGCGCTCACCGATGTCTTTGTACAGATCGGAGAGTTGCTGGTCGAGCTTACGAAGCTCCAGCCTCATGCGGAGTAATTCGGTCTCTTCCAATGCGCGGCTGGCAGCATGGACGGTCCCCAGGCGCAGAGTGGTAATACCAGCTCGCAAGTCATCTTTCAGCCGTTGAAGGAATCCCATCGATGTCCTAGCTTATCGATCCAAGTTCGAGCTTTTCCTCCCATTTCCTCAACATCGCGTCACGCAACCCTTGATGGGCCGGTTCTTTCAATCCTGGGTCCGATTTCATCAGTAAAAAGGCCTCCTGCCTGGCCTGCTGCAACAGATCCCCGTCTCGCACCAGATTTGCGACACGAAACTCCGGCATCCCCCACTGGCGCAACCCAAAGAACTCTCCGGGGCCTCTGATCCGCAAATCGTCCTCGGCAATCACAAATCCATCGTTTGACCGGACAAGCGCCTCCAGTCGTTCCCTGGCCGTGGACACGGACTCCTCACTTTCCATTGAACGTCTTCCCAACCGTGTTCTGCCCCGTGTCAGATTCTGAGTCATCAAGAGGCAGTAGGATTGATGGTTGCCCCGCCCCACTCGCCCCCGCAATTGGTGCAGTTGTGCGAGACCAAACCGTTCGGCATGTTCGATCAAGATGACGGTCGCATTCGGCACATCGACTCCGACTTCGATCACCGTGGTCGCCACCAATACCTGGATCGTTCCGGCCTTAAAGTCGGCCATCACCGCTTCCTTTTCGGCGGCCTTCATGCGCCCATGCAACAGGCCGACGCTGAATTCGGCAAATTCTCCGTTCCGTAACTGTTCAACCCCCTGAATCGCGTCTTGGAGATCGGTCTTTTCTGATTCTTCCACCAGCGGATAGACCACATACGCTTGTCTTGCGGCACGCAATTCATCACGCACAATTTGAGTGGCACGCCGTCGCTGTGTGTCATTAAAGAGAAATGTGCGCACCGGCTTTCGTCCAGGAGGCAGTACATCGATCATCGATACATCAAGGTCACCATACACCGTCATCGCCAATGTCCGGGGAATGGGCGTGGCCGTCAAGACAAGCACGTCCGGCTTGTAGCCCTTGTCGATCAGTGTCTTTCTCTGCAGGACGCCGAACTTGTGCTGCTCATCGACCACGACCAATCCCAAGTTCTTGAATCTCACCCCCTGTTGAATGAGGGCATGAGTGCCGATTGCCACCTGAATGTCGCCCGATGCCAGCCGCTCAACCTGTGTCTTTTTCACCGAGGATTTCTCTCCTCCACGCACGAGAATCGTGTGGAGTCCTAGGGCCTGCAACGTTCCGGAAAGGTTTTGATAGTGCTGCTCCGCTAGAATCTCGGTCGGTGCCATCAGCGCGGCCTGATAGCCGGAACCACAAGCCAACACCAGCGCATGCAAGGCGACTGCCGTTTTTCCGGACCCCACATCGCCTTGCACCAGGCGATTCATGGGCCGTGACGAAATCATGTCCCGAAATATTTCGCGAACGACTCGATCCTGTGCCGTCGTGAGACGAAACGGCAAGAGACAACTGAGCTGTTGCAAGAGAGGTGTCCGTGGGTTGAACCGCAGTTCCTTCGGCTCTTCGTGCACCGATCGATGCCTGGTCGCTAAAGCCAGTTGGAGCAGCAGGAGCTCCTCGAACGCCAATCGTCGATGCGCCGCTGTCTTTCCTCGCTCCAGGAGCTGAAGATCGGTACCGGTCTTGGGGAAATGAACATCATGCAGGGCTTCATGCATCGGGATTAGTCTCTGCCGCGCCCGAAGAGGCGTAGGCAAATGGTCAAGGAGCTCGATCCCTTGGTCCTCCAACAGATTCTTCACCAACACCCGCATCTGGCGAGAAGTCCATCCTTTGGTCTCATGATAGATCGGCACGATACGGCCGACATGCAGCGTTGATTCAATATCCTCTCCGATGATTTCATATTGCGCCACATCCATTCGCGGGACCATCCATCCTTGGCGACCTGAGAGTACCCGACCGCTCATCATCACGCGAGTCCCGACCGTAAGAATCTCCTCCAAATACGGTTGATTGAAGAAGACCACCTGCATTCGACCAGACTGATCTTCGATGCCGACTTCCATAACACTCAATCGCCGATTTCTTGTCCGTTTCGCCTCGCATGTTCCAATCATCCCGCAAATCGAGGCCATCATCCCCGGTACGAGATTTCCAATCGGTGTCATGACCGATCGGTCCTCATAGCGCCATGGGATGGTCCAGAGGGCATCCTCCACCGTCGTAATATGCAATCGTTGTAAGACATTGGTGCGTTTCGGCCCGACGCCTTTGACGAACTGGACCGGAAGATTCCAGAGGTCGGATCTGCCGACACCCGTCACTTCGGAGTGATAGGAAGCTTGCGTCGGCGAATCATTCAGCCGAATGAGCTTCTGTTGATTAACGGCTCGAAGCGCCTTAATGAGCACCGCAGCCGCCTGCAATCGTCGACGTTGTTCATCGAAGGGGAGCATCGGATGAAAATCGATGAAGAGGTCCCGCAATGAAATCAGGCGGGCTTCAATGGCCTTGGGGTAAACGTCTTGACCAAGAGCAGCCAAGACTTGTGACGAGATAAATGAACTCAGATTTGTAACAGCCCTGAGGTGGGCACAATTATCTCGGCTCGCAAACTCGATCGGTCGTGCGATGCGGTCCAACCAATCCTGAAACGACGTGTGCGGACTCGATTCGGTGGGAGTCTGCATATGGTGGGGGATCGTAGCACAGCGTTTCTCAGCGCTCAACGAACCAGACGAACGTCATATCCGTGGGCGCGCAGCCTATTTTACCGGATTGCTTGGTCATCTTTTCTTAAGGTGCTACACTCGGTCTCAAGCACACATGTATCGCCGCAACATCAAACATATTCTGATACCGCTTGCTGTCGGTCTGGCCCTGGTGATTGGATACAATCTATTCTTGAAACCTGCCCTGCCACCACAAACGATGCAACTCGCGGAAACCGTCGAATCGGCAGCTCCTCCTCCCGCTCCACCGCGGAACAGATCGATTGAAAGTGAGTCGAAATCGGTTCGTGTACTCGATCAGAGCGTGGTGCCGCCTACTCCGCATGAGGCTTTACTGGAAGCCATTCGTGATGAGATCGAAAAACATAACTTGTCGCTCGCCGAAACGAAACTGAAAGAGCTCCCTCCAGCTGTCCTGTCTGACGCAAGCACCACGCCTTTTGTCGCAACCCTGTGGAACAATCTCGGATTGCAGCAGGAACGACTCAATGGTACTCAGGTTTCAGTCAAAGCGTTCAAGCGAGCTGCGGATCTTGACGACTCGAATCCCGTGATCCTCATGAACCTTGCCCATGCCTATTGGGAACAGCGCGACCGCGGGCTGAATGCAGAATTCCTGATGAAATTGATGAAGGTAGCCCCCGAGGAACCGTTTCCCCACGTGGCCATGGCCGACTTATTACAAGAACAGGATGACCTCCAGGAAGCCGCGAAACACTTGGAGCAGGCAGCCGACCGAGCACGACAGGATCCAGGATTGCAGTCCTATCTCGCCGCCGTCACGACGAAGGTTCGCCGCACTCAGTCGGTTGAGTCCCATATGACTGCAAGAAGCAGTACTCACTTCGTCGTAAAGTTCGACGGTGAGGAAGACCAGAGTACCTGGATTTCAGTTTTGGAGATTCTTGAAGAGGCCTATCGAGAGATTGGACAGAAGTTCGGTCATTTCCCCTCGAAACCAATCCTGGTCGTCCTCCATGCCAAGGATTCGTTTCAAGGGGCGACAGGGAGCCCAGCTTGGGCCGATGGTCTCTATGACCCCACTCGTGGACGCATTCAGATTCCCTCTCAAGGGGCGACCACGGATCGGAAATGGTTGACGAGCGTGCTTCGTCACGAGTATGTCCACGCTCTGCTTCACGATCGCTTAGGAGCAAGTAGCGGGGCGCTGCCGACCTGGCTGAACGAAGGCCTGGCCATGCAATTGGCCGGAGATGCATGGCCCGAGCTTGATCAGGCCATGAGCGGGGACATCAAAGTAATTCCCTTGACCTATCTGGAAGGCTCCTGGGGCGCATTGCCGGCCAGTACGTCGGCAGTGGCCTACTTCGAGGCTAATTCGGCAACACGTTACTTAATTGAACGATGGGGGATGGCCCGTGTCGATGAGCTGTTGAATGCGTTACAAGCCAAGTCGACTATCGCAGCTGCACTTCAAAACAAGCTGTTTGTCTCCTACGAGCAGTTCCACCGGCAGTGGCTCGAGAGCTTCGAACGGAGCCGGTCGTAACGTTCGCTGCTTAGATCGATCCCGCTGCGGACTCCTCCTGCGGTAGGTTAGGCCAGGATGGAAGTATATCAGCCTGGTCGCTGTGCGACTGCTCAGGCCCTTCAGTGGCCCCGAGCTGAGAGAGCTGATCCTCCCACAGAACTTTCTTTCCGGTGGGATCATACATGCGAATTGTGAAGTTAAAGGTGTGCGGACTCGCGGGTGGAATGCTGTCCGGCTGGATCGATCGATCTGCAATCTGCTGGGCTCGCGGAATTCGTGTACGGACAGTCGTAAACTCATCCTCCCACACAAGCACCCCGGTCGCCGCGTCCATTGCACGCAGCAAAAACAGCGGCTGCTCAATCGTCGCTTCAACAACGTGTACCCTCGTAATGGTTGCTCGCCGCGGCAGTGCGGTCGATACGACCTTTCCTCCCGTCTTCCAGTCAGGCTGCACAAGATTGAGTCGCCCTTCCCATTGAAACACACCAGTATTTGCGTCGTATACGCGCAACACGAAGTTCGAAAGATCGGTAGCGCCAAGCCCAACTCCACCGGCAAAAATACGCGGCCCTCGGTTCGATCTCACGCCATCGCTTTCTTTGACCGCTAGCTCATAGATTTCATTGGACAAGATGTCGCCCAATTCAGCGTCATACACCTTGACCGCAATCGTTGAGACCGTGCCGATTTGGTAACCGAACCCTGCGGCTACAATCGGCCTTTTGTTCTCTGTGCCGATTTCGCCCCAGGCCTGACCAATGGAAAATGAGAGACACAAGACGACTGCAACTAGCCCACCCAGGATCTTCAAAGAATCAAGGTAAACACGACACTGCAGTTGCTCAGTCACACGGACTAAGCTAGAAAAACTCGGCAACACGTCCCATCTGTGCAACATATACCCTCCTCAAAAGTTGAACGCATTCTGCAAGAGGGTCGGTCGTCCGTAAATTCCTCGCTGTAGGAAGAATCCCCTCGAAAGCAGGGGATCTGGAAGAGAACAGAAGATAGGAACCGCTTACATCAGTTTTGTCGGCTAGAGGGCTTGGCTTCGCCAAACCATCGATACCGATGGCGTGCAACCACGCGATAGCCCCATTCGGCAAGCCGCTTGGCAGAAGGGAACCGTAACCACCACAAGAGAAGCTTCCCACCTCGGAGATTGGAAACGAGAGGGAGAAACGCTTCGAGCCCCTGAACCAGTTCTCCTGAAGGTTGAATCAAGAACGCCACATTAGGCCGACCAGAACGATAGTTCGACCCCAAAAGCTTCTTTGCCGCTTCGCTCTGATACGTCAGGAATCTCACGTCGAATTCTGCTTGTCCAATTCCTAGCTCTTCAAGTTTCTGTTTTGTGGACACGCACAATCGACATTCTCCATCATAGACCAGTAGGCAGACTTGCGTGGATGGCTGGCCTGCAATCTGTTCCTTGAACGCCATGGCGCAGATAGGTTAGCACTCTGAAACCGCAGGCAACAAGGCGACCATTGCCGACGTTTTCCCCGCGGTCTATAGTCTTTGGATGAAACAAACCGCCTTGCTGAATCTGCTGATAGGCATCTTTATCGTCGAGACAGGATTTTTCCTCGTAGAAAGCGGAATGCTCACAGAGCCAGGTATGGCTTGGAGAATCGGCTTTTTCATCCTCATGCCTCTGGCACTCGCGGTATTGATTTGGCTTCGCCTCCGATGGGCCGCCATGGCTTGCGTAATCTACGCCACGGTTGGATTGGCACTGGACATAGCGACAATCATTCAGGTGACGACAAAAGATTCAGAAGTGGGAGTGTCCTTGATAGCTAACGTAATCAGTGGGCTCTTCAATTTCCTCTTGATTGTATTCGGCGGACGGTCGTTTTTGGGCGTGGACCCGGGCCGACGCCTCTAGAATCCCGTCCTCCCAATCCTCCGTCCCTTTCCTGATGGGAAGCGATTTAACCGCGACGAATCCGGCATCTTTCAGCCACTTGGCCGTCACCGAGGATGAATAAGTGTTTCCCCCTTCCGTAAACAACAACATCGACACAGCAAACAAACTTGCTTCTACAGGATACAAACCTTCGCGATCTTGGAGAAATGCGTCTTGGATAATGAATCGACCACCGGGCGTTAATGCGGCCAAGGCTCGACGAAAGATGGCCTGGTTCTCTTCGGGCGAATAGATGTGCAGCACATTCGAATACCAGATCACATCATAGGTGCCAGGGATAGGTTCGTTGGAGAAATCGAGTGGTAGATACGAGAGTCGCCTCCTCGCTTTGTGCGTGCCGGCGATTTCTTCGGCGACCTCAAGAGCGGCCTCTCGATCACAGACGGTCGCGTGAAGCGTTGGGTTCTTCGCGAGAAATGCCATGGCATAGGTGCCTGGCCCTCCACCGAGGTCCGGCAGTGTTTTGGAACGAGCTAAAGGAACCTGGGCTGCAATCGCAGGGGCAATTTCCAAGGTCCTGTGGTGCATGGCCCACGTGAATTGTCGACGGTAGTCCGGACTGTCTGGAGTATCATGGTCGATCGGCAGGCCACTCCGCACGGATTCCGACAGTCGTACCCAGTCTGCCCAATGGCGAGTGATCAAATTCAAATAGCCGCCGCGATAGGCGCGATGATCGGCATTCAGCGCTGTTGCTCCCAGCCGGCTGTTCCGATAGCCGACACCTTTTTTCTGCAATACCCTGACGGCTGCAAGATTGCGACAAAGGATGCTCAAACCCCTTTCGCTGACCTTGAGCTTCTTGGCAAGATCCGGAATCGTCCACAATCGGTCGCCGACAGTCGTAAAAAGATCCAGTTCCAGCGCGACCAACAACACTCGTGGCAATCGATAGGCTGAGACAGCGTCTCGAAATTCGTCGAATGTCGTGATTCGTTGGGTCACGACGCGCTTCCGATTTGCCTGTAGCACCATCGGAGGAGATCTTCCAGCTTGGTGAGATTCTGCAGATCTGCACCGCGTGTAAACGTGATCGCCACAAACTCGTCAGTCATCTCGGTCTCCTCAACAAACCCGGATTGAAGGAGGAGCGCCCGATATTTGGAAACAGCGGGCTGAAGAAAGTACTTGGCTTGCTTCGCGACTTCATCGGTTCCTAAATCCTCCGGTGTTCCTTCCGACATGAGCGCAATCACCTCATCCATCGCCACCCCATACTGGCAGAGGACCTTCCCGTCCGGCCTGACTTCTAAGAGCCAGCCATCTCCACCAAGATCCATCAGGAGCGGACCGTCTGACTCCAATTCATAAAACTGGGGGAAAGCTCGCTTTAGATCGGTACGCAGCTGAATCCAGGCTGAGGGAGCTTGCTCAGTCATGCCTCCATCTCCCGACAAGGCCGCAACTGATGCGGATTGGTGAGGCGGGCGCGCAGTGTTTTGAGGCGCTGCGTGTTTTCCTCCAGTTTCGGCAGGCGATACTTACGATCCATGCGCACCACCTGTTCGAGAAGTTCTGCTGCGTCCTGCAAACGCCCCGTTTCCTCATAACATTGAGCCAGCACGTATCGGGCACCACCGGCACGAAGCTCGTCTTGTAATCGCTCGGCGACCGACTGGCTGGTTTGACAACAAGCGATGGCCTCGTCGTAGCGCTTTTGCATCAAGAATGTGCGGCCTATCATGCGCCAGGCATCCGCAACACCGCCCAGATTGCTCAACCGACGCATCAACTCCAACGACCGTTCGTAAAATCGAATCGCCTCTTCAAAGTGACCGGTTTCACGAGCCACCAGACCAAGGTCAGAGAACAGGACGGCTTGGCTAGGCTCATCATGCGTTTTGGTCATGAGGTCGAGAGCCTCCAGATAATACGCCTGTGCTCGATCCCATTCACCGGCATCAGCCCGGAGGTTTCCCAGGTTTGCCAGCGTCGTCCCGATGCCTTTCTCATCACCGAGAAGTTTCTGCAATTCCAAGACTTCCTGATAATGCGCCTGGGCAGAATCCCGCCGTCCGCTGACTGCGCAGATATTACCCAAGTTACCGAGTGTGGCGACCAGAGTACGTTGATCACCGGTGAGCCGATCATACTCTAACGCCTTGGCGTAACAAGTGTAGGCCTCCGTGTAGTACCCTCGTGAAAAATGCTCGTTGCCTTGTCGATTCAACTCTTCGGATAGGTTGTTACGCAATGTCATGACGTCACTGCTAAGAGCTGTTCCACTTGCTGTTTCCCACCAACAAAGATGGAGGCGCCGTCTCCGACAAGAAGGCTATCGAAGTTGTACTTCAAGAGGCGGCGGAGGCCATCCTTGGCTTTCTGGACATCCACATACTTTTCGGCAGGAAGCAGACATACGGAACCTGGCGGATTGCCGATCAGCGCATCCCCTACGATCAGCACACCCCGCCCCCGTTCGATGAACAATGCTGATTCTCCCGGGGACTTCTGCTCCCTCAGATGAATAGCCCAAATCCCGCCGGGTAATAGCTCACCATCCTTGTACGTCTTCGTCGGGTTCACATCCATCTGGGCGGCATCGGCTTCCGGCACTCGCAGCTGACACTTGAGCTCCGCCTGATAGGCCGCAGCCTCTCGGATGTGATCTCGGTTCGTGATGATGATGTAGTCCATCGGCTCATGTCGGCGGACGACCGCTCTCGCCTCTGCCGTCATCGGAGGTGGGTCTACCAGGATCTTATGTTCACCGATCATCAGAAACAAGCCGTTGAAGTTGAGCTGCTTCTCGTCGGAAAACCACGACCATTGCCAGATATCGGGCAAGATTTGTTTCATAACAAAAACCAGCGATTTATAGTTGGGAATTCATGACACCACAGGCATCACAGAGCTGCGATGGCGTCCTTGATCGTCTTGGTGACTTTCGTCCGGATGCCCGCTTCGTGAGGCAAGTCGATAATATCGTCTTCGGACACAGTGATAAATTTACGATTCGACCCTTTCGTCAGCGAGATCAAGAACATGCTGTTGGAGGGAGTGGCAGGAATCACGACTTGGACAGCCCCGTCAACTTCCTGTACCACTTCTAGAAACTTTTGTTTCCCCTCCTCCACCTCATCCATCGCTTCTTTGTCTCCTCATCTTTTCATTCCTCCCATTCTCCGCAGGTCGATAGCCGAGGTTTTTCCCCCTGCGCGTCTATTTCTTCACCCGCCCACCCTTGGTGCGCCAAGACGCACCATAGTCCACAGCGAGCACCGATCTCACCTTCATAATACGATCAATTCCCGTGTGCGCGGGCGGCGAGCAAGGAGAAATTTCGGCTGTCGACCCGCTACATCTTATTTCCGCCTGCCAACAGCTTTTCAACCTCTGCAACAATCACGTCGGCGCCCGCCAAGTCCATATTGCCGACTCGTTGCCATCGGATGACTCCATTCTGGTCGATCACATACACATTTGGAATAAACTTTCCTCCCCCATACAGCTTATCCGTCATCTTGGTGGGATCCAAAAGATAAGGATAGGTAACCTTGACCGGAAAGCCGGACAAGAATTCGCCGACCTCTCGTTTCGCATTGCCCGACGAATTGACGCCCAGCACTGCCACGTTCCTGCCTTGTGTAGACTCATGAACCTTCTGCAAGGCGCTCCCCTGTATCATGCAAGGCTCGCAGATGTGAAAGAGTCCCAACACCACAACTTTGCCTTTATAGGACTCGAGCGACAGAGTTTCACCGGTGATCGCAGTGAGGGTGAAGGATGGGGCTTTCTCTCCCACCTGAAATAATCCCGCTGCTGAAATCGTTGTCGTACACAGTGCGGGGAAGACCAGCAGCGCAAACGCCAGTATAAGTCGTCTCATCACGACCTCCCTTTCAACAAACACTCATGGCCTCATAAGCGCTCGACCATGATCCCAGTCGTTGTGGCATAACCGTTACCGCTGCTCAAAATCAGCTGCTGGTGCATCCTACCATGGCAATTTTTGGAGCGGCAACCGCAAGGCAGAGGAAATTAATCTTCGGCAGGGCCTTCACGCTGATTCAGCATATCCCCGAGCTGTTCCTTGGTTCTACCCTCAAATCGAACGAATTCGAGTCCAAATCGATCGCCATTTTTCCAACGGACGAGGGCGAGGGCGATGATAATCGGAGGCCGAGCCTCCGGAGTTTGTACACAGAGACTCAGACCGGCTCCGATGGGGAACTGGACATGGCTCTCGACTTCACATCCGGCAATCGTGAGATTGGTCACCGTTCCATGGCCCGATCTTTCATCTCCCGTGAATAATGCGGGATAATCGACCTGCACTCGGCGTCGACCCCGTGGCTGCAGTGCTTTCTGGTCGTCTTTCTTTGGAGGCGTCATGTCTTGCGTGCAGAACGAGCTCAGCGCGCTGATTCGAACAGGCCTAACTGAAGCTCTTCTGCGCGGGTAAATGGGATAGGATAGCGTTCAGTAAAACAGGCCGTACAGTACTGGTCGGGCGTCCTCGGAGCGGATTTCAACAT
>JAICWG010000120.1 GCA_025934915.1 Nitrospira sp. | reverse complement strand
GGATCGCGGTTCTGACTCGGAGTCGCATCGCCATCAGCTCCGGCAACGGGGCATCGAGCCGAAGCTCGCGACGCGGCGGACCGAACATGGCTCCGGCCTCGGGAAGACGCGGTGGGATGTCGAGAGAACCCTGGCCTGGTTCACGCGCTACGGGAAGATCAGGATACGAACCGAACGGCGAGCGGAGAACGACGAGGCGCTGGTCAACCTGGCGGCCTGCCTCATCTGGTATCGGAACTGATGAGGTCATTTTGTTACGCGCTCTTAATCTATGCCTTCCCCATCTTTGCTATCTCTGAAAAGTAATGGGCGAATGTCTTCATTCCCCCTGCGGCTTGGCCCCAGTCGTAATATTCGTTGGGGGCGTGATATCCATGCTCGGGCAGGCTCAAACCTATGAAAAGGATTGGTACCTTCCAGGTTTTCTGCATCGTAACCACCGCACCGATTGATCCCCCTTCTCGCACGAAGGCGGGATCCTTGCCAAACCCTGCCTTTACGGCGCGCTTCACACAATCCACGTATGATCCAGCAAAGCTACCCCTGAATGGATGGAGCATTCCCTCTCTCTCCACCTTCACATCTGGATTCATCCTCGCCACATGCTTCTTCAATAGGGCAAACAACCTCTCCGGTACCTGGTTTGGGACAAGGCGCATACTGACCTTGAGCTCCGCATGGCCAGGCACAACCGTTTTGACACCCTGTCCGTGGTATCCTCCGCTGAGCCCATGAATTTCGAAGGTGGGAGACGCCCAAATCCGTCGCATGACTTCTGCCGGGTCTTGTACTCGAAGCGATCGAAACCCGTAGGCTTCCTTGAAATGTCTTACTTCAAAGCCGGATTTAAGGAAATCCTTGATTTCATTGGTAGTCGGCTCGACCACTTCGTCATAGAAGCCAGGTATTTTCACCTTGCCGGTCCTGGCATCAACACAAGCGTTCGCCACCTCCATCAACTCGGCCAGCGGGTTACGAGCTGCTCCTCCCGTCACACCCGAATGTGCGTCTTTCTCTCCCGTCCGCAGGATCAGACGTGCGCCGAGCAGGCCGCGCAAGCCATATGGCACAGCAGGCCGCCCCTTGGCAATCCAGATCGTATCCGACACAACCACGGAATCCGGTCTTGGAATCGCGCTCCGGTTTCTAAGTCCTGCGGCAAAGTGTGGACTCCCGATCTCTTCCTCCAGTTCCCACAAGAATCGGATGTTGATCGGCCAACCTTGTTCGATAGCATATCGAGCGGCAAACATCGCCGTGAGAGCTGGGCCCTTGTCATCGGTCGCTCCTCGCCCCCGATACATCCCGTTTTCATTCTTAAAGGCAAACGGCGCCTGACTCCATTCCGGCTCCTCAGCAGGCTGCACGTCCAGATGATTGTAGATCGTGACGGTCGGACACTCAGGCCCTGTTATCCACCCAGCGGAGACAATAGGGTGCCCACCCGTCTCTATCACTTGAACCTCGGCATTCATCTCGGCCAAGCACTGCCTCGCAAGGTCAGCCATGCGTCGCATATCGCCCGAACGAGATGAATCCATACTGATAGACGGTACCTCCACCATCTGCCCCAAGAGATCCTCAAACCTTGGACGTGACTCCTTTACAAAGCTCCTCAGTCGCCGCTCATTTACCATACGAATGATCCTCCTTGACCAAAGGACAGGGAATTATAGCGATCGTACCTAGCAAGAGAAAGCAGCTCCGGGTTCCAAACGAAGAATGATGATAAGATGCCTTTCATTCACCATGACCTCTTTGGCGCGAATCGTCGCTCCTCTCATCGTCGTTCTGCTCACACTTATAGGAGCAAACACACCGATATTGGTGTGGGCAGAGGAATCGGCCAGCATACAACAGATACTCGAAGAGCCACGGATCTACCATCTGCGGCATGTCACTTTGCAGGGCACAGTGCGTGATGTGCAACCCCTGCCGCCATACACGGTTCCCAACGGGGACCATTGTTATGGGGCCTACTTGTTTCGTCTCGAAGAGGACGCCGCGACCATCCCGATAGCAGTGTTGGGTATTTGTGGCAGACCAATTGTCCGTGATCCGGAAATCGAAGATGGAGATCGCGTCGAAATCAGCGCCACGATTCAGGCACCGAGCCACGGAGGGTACTACCTTAGTTTCAAAGGATTGAAAGTGGTGACCGAGCAGGAAGGAGTCGTGCAGGCAGTGGCCGATCGCATTCTCCCGATCGTGGAGTAGGTCCTTCTTTTCAATACATCTACGGGAATGCTATGGAGTTCCCGTGTAATTAGATCATGAGATCATGCAACAGGAGTCTTGTGGAATTCACCATCATTCGGTTCGGAGATGGAAGCAGAGTCTTCTGAATGGCACGAGACGAATCAATCAATGAGTATGGAGACTAGAGGAATATGCCTCACAATCATCCTCGCGCTGATTGTGGCACTGTCGGCCGGCTGTGCGAACAGCCAAGGGTTCAATCGGGCTGCGATGATTGAGGCTCTGCACGTAAATCTCCCCCCCGACCAAAACAATCGACCTCCCGCAAGTCAAGACTCTCGTCTTTCTCCACCGTTTCGTCTTGGTGTCTTTTTCGTGGATCATAACATCCCAGCCGGACAGTCCATCAGGAAAGTGGAATGGCTAAGCGCGGATCGGGACCAACTTTTCCGTGAACTTGGACCATTGCGAGATGAGCGCATACTCACGGATACGTTTGTGCTGATGGATGCCACTCTGCGAGGAGAGGACATTCGCATAATCCGCCGGGCGGGTGCGCGGTATGGAGCCGATATGGTCTTGATCGTAGGGGGCGCAGCCGCCATTGATCGGTACAACAACCGCCACGCGTGGTTGTATCCGACCTTGATCGGTGCCTATCTGGCGCCTGGCACCGAAAGCAACGCTCTTGTTATGACCACCGGCGCCTTGTGGGCTGTGCGTTCCGAGCGGCCTATATCCATCCAGACCGTCGAAGGAATATCCAAGTTGGTCGGTTCGGCAGTCATGGTCGAGGATGACGCCGCACTGAAGGAAGCGAAGGAGCGGGCGATCCAGGCCTTGGGCATGCGCATCGTTGATCAGTTACGATTCCTGGCAGTAGGGCTACCCCGCGAGAAACCCAACTCACGGTGAGTCGAAACTCAAGAGGACTCCCAACAACAACAGTTGCTGTCCCGGCGTGAGACCGATCACACCGGGGCGGATCTCCCGATTCGTGAAGAACCCGCCTTCGGGCCCAGTTGATTCATCGTACCGGTGTTCCACTCGTATGATCGTGTTCGTCCATTTGTACTTAAACTTGTACTCGACCGTGGACGTGATGGCCTTTACGAACTGTTCTGCTCCGGTCCAACGCCCACTTGGATCCCAGTAGAACTCAGGTCGCAACGCCACAGACCAAGGACCAGCGATATGCCATCTCACGATCATGTTGCCTCCCATAACAAAGGTCCGTGGGTTGCCGGGCTGGTCGGCGATGCTCTCGGTTCCGATATCAAATGACGCCGCCACGATCACATCGTTGCTTCTCCATTCCAAAATATGATTCCCATACCAACGCCAGAATTCCAGGGAAGTGTCTCTCTGGTCCGGTCCTCCATAGAGAGTTTGTGTCAACGTCAACCGGGGCGTCGCCTTCCAGGCCCATCGTCCTCCATAGCTTGGCTGATTGTTCGGATGCGACAAATGGAAGTACCCATTGATAATAAAGGCAGTGACCGTCAGATCATCACTCACCGGATATTGCGCATTGAGGCCAAACATCTTGTATGGCGTGTTATCTGCGATCCACGACCGCGTATAGTTGGCGTTGTCTTTTGCATAGAGCGATTCGTAGCCGATCAAACTGTTGAACAAACCAGTGGTGATCAGCAATCCTTTGCCGAGCGGAGCCAGATACGACACGTTCGCCAGACTGACATGGCGAAGCACATCAGCTCCATCGAGTCGAGGTTCATCCACCAAAAATGCGAACTCTTCTGTATCCCGGCCACCTTGGAAGCCGAGCTCCATGCCCCACGGTGAGGACTCACTCGCACCCTTTCGCATGTATGCCAGCCCCATGTTGGGCGAAAGCTCATTGTCGTGAGATGCCGTGGCACGACTGCGCCAGAGATGGTTGTCGGGAAAATTGAAATTGCCGATGTAACTGACATCCACATAAGCACCATAGTGCCAATCGGTCGTCGCAGCTTCGGTGGGATGGGTTGCACCAGATATGGGTGTCATGGGTTTTTTCGATGTCTGATCCGAGCTTTGAGCCGCACAGATAGGCACCATCGTGAATAGCCCCCACGTGATTAACAGTCGGCTGATATGCTTGCGCCATCCGTATTCATGATTGAGCGTCTTCGCATTATCTATAAATGGGTATACAACGCCTGCTTGTCTCATAATGAGCCTTACAAAATGTAAGAAACCGACTCCCAAGCCAGACCTATAAACTATACGTCGTCAGGTATCAAAGCGGGATAAAAACCGGCCAGGCGAGTATCAAGAACGCATGAAGAACAGTGCAGTCATTCCGTTCGAAGTCGATATCCGACTCCCAGCTCCGTCATAAGATAACGCGGGTGGGCCGGATCGGGTTCCAGTTTATTTCTCAATTGGCGCATATAGACCCGTAGGTAGTGCCCTTCATCCACATGAAGCGGCCCCCAGACTTCTTTCAACAGCTGACGGTGGGTCAACACTTTGCCGGCATAGCGGATCAACGTGGTGAGCAGCTTGTATTCGATCGGTGTGAGATGAACTTCCTTCCCTGAGACAACCACCTGCCGCCGCCTGAGATCTACCTTCAGATCGCTGAGCACAAACACCGATTCCCCGCCGTCACCGGTTCGGGCTGCGTGACGAAGCGCGGTTCGCATCCGTGCGAGCAGTTCGTTCACTCCGAACGGCTTGGTGATATAGTCGTCGGCGCCGAGATCGAGTGCCGCCACTTTCGTCTGTTCCTGATCACGCGCAGACAGCACGATGATGGGTGTTGTAGTCCACTGCCGCACCTGGCGGATGACCTCGCCTCCGTCGAGATCAGGCAGACCAAGGTCCAGGAGAATGAGATCGGGATTCCTCGCTTTCGCCTCTGTAAGCCCATCCTGTCCCGTCGCGGCTTCATAGAGACGAAAGCCATGCGCGGGAAGTGTCGTCCTCAGAAACCGACGGATCTCAGGTTCATCTTCGATGAGAAGTATCGTGGCGTCCTGTGACATAGGGTCTGCCGGCTCGCTTGCTCGGAATTACGTGTTCCCAGCTTCTGACTGCTCGGTTTCTACAGGCGGCTGCTGATCAGGCAACGGGACCGAGAAGCGAAAGAGCGCTCCGCCTCCGGAGCGATTCTCAGCCCAGATATGTCCGCCATGCACTCCTACAATACCGCGACAAATCGTCAGCCCCAGCCCCGCTCCTCCTTCTCGTGCTCGTGCAAGCTTGCCGCGATAGAATTTATCAAAGATGCGCGATTCCTCGCCGGAAGTGATGCCCGGTCCTCGATCTGCGACTTCGATAATGACTTCGCGATCGTTGGCCGATGCGGACAGATCAATCGCGCTTCCCGCAGGCGTATACTTCACGGCATTCTCGATAAGATTGATGACGACATGTTCCAGGAGCACCCCATCGACAAGCACCAGCGGAAGGTCAGCAGGAAACGACGTATGGACGGCATGATCGTGGAATCGTCCATCAAGTCCGGCTAAAGCCGCTCCCGCCACCTCATCCACCGAATACCATTCCTTCCTGAGCTGTACAGCCCCTGCTTCAATGCGCATGATATCGAGCAGGTTCTTCAGCAAACGGTCAAGACGATCAGCCTCTCGATAGATCGAATGAGCGAGATCCCGCCGAGCCTCGGCATTGAGCTCCCCTTGCGTTTCGGCCAGGCTGCTGGCGGCGCCGGTAATGGTGGCCAGCGGGGTCCTCAGATCGTGAGACACGGAACTGAGAATGGCGTTCCGCATGCGCTCCGTCTCCTCGCGCACGTGAGCCTTCTGAGTTTCCTCAGACAAACGGGCCCGCTCAATCGCCAATGCGGTTTGGTTTACGAGCGATTCGAGTAGATGCAACTGGTCGGGATCCAAGAGCTTACGGGACTCGCTTGGTCGAACGGCGACGACACCGATCGGTCCGGTTGAGCTGACCAGGGGTAGATACAGCGCATTGACTCCTGAGAGCGTATCGGTTCCAAGTCCGGCCCGTTCGTTGTGGTCGAATGCCCATTGAGCCACGCCCGACTCTTTTGGATCCAGCTCAAAAAACAGGAGTTCCCCGCGTTGCAGTTGCACCCGTTTTTCTGCATCCGCCAGGAAGACGGCAACCTGAGCGTCAAACGCGTCGCGTAGATGCTTGGCCGCGAGTTGCGTCAGCATGCCGGTTCCACGATGGGTGGCGAGATCGCGGCTCATAGCATAGAGCACTCCGGTGCGTTTTTCTCGGTAGCGAGCCAGCTCGGCTTGCTGATGCAAACGCACCGTGAGATTACTGACGAGTAACGCGACTACCAACATCACGCCGAACGTCAACAGGTATTGAAAATCGGAGACGGCGAAGGAGAAGTAGGGTGGGACGAAAAAAAAGTCGAAGCACGCGACACTCAAGATTGAAGCCGACACAGACGGTCCTCGCCCCCAACGAAACGCGATGGCGATCACGGCAATGAGATACACCATGATCAAATTCGCTGTCGCGAAGTAGGGAAACATCAACCGATCGACCGCCGTCGCAATCACCACCCCTGCCAAGGTATAGGCATATCCGGAAGCATCGCCGGCGCTTCGGATGGTTCGGCGCGCAAGCGGTTGCCCCTCGCCGGCTGCTCCCGTAATGACATAGATATCGATCTCTCCACTTTGATGGATGAGTTCAGAAACGACCGACCCGAACAGCCATTCTTTCCAGGCAGATCTGAGCGGCTTTCCGACAATGATCTTTGTGGCATTGCGGCTCCGGGCATAGTTTAAAATCTCTTGGGCGACGTTTTCGCCGATGAGCGTGACCGCTTCGGCTCCAAGCTGCTCTGCCAGCCGCAGGGTATGTACCAGGCGATCTCGTTCCGTTTGCGGTAAGCGAAGATGCCGAGGGATCTGCACATAGACGACGATCCATTTGGCATGAAGGTCGGCAGCCATCTGGCGGGCGGCTCTGATCAGGCGCGGACCGCGTGACTTCATATTGACGCACACCATGATGGTTTCCGCCGCAGGCCAGGTTCGCACGACCGCGTGGTCGCGCCGATAGACCTCCATCTGCTGATCGACCCGCTCGGCCGTGCGGCGGAGAGCAAGTTCGCGAAGCGCGATTAGATTGCCTTTGGCGAAGAAATTGTGAATCGCATGCTGAACCTGTTCCGGGACATACACCTTCCCGTCTTTGAGCCGCTGAAGCAGGTCATCAGGCGGAAGGTCGATCAGCTCGACATCGTCTGCCCGTTCAAGCACGGAATCCGGTACGGTCTCACGTATCCGCACGCCGGTAATCCGCGCAACCACATCGCTCAGGCTTTCCAGGTGCTGGACGTTCACGGTGGTGTAGACCGTGATGCCGGCCTTCAATAACTCCTGCACATCCTGCCACCGTTTGACGTGACGCGTACCCGGGGCGTTGCTGTGCGCAAGTTCATCGATGAGAATGACGGCGGGACGTCGCGCGAGCGCCGCGTCAAGGTCGAACTCCTGCAACACGGTGCCGCGATAGTCAATGGCGCGGCGCGGGAGGATTACGAGTCCCTCGACCAGAGCCTCGGTCTCCGAACGGCCATGTGTCTCCACCACGCCGATGACGACATCGGCACCGCCACGTCGCTGTTCGTGCGCCGCTTGGAGCATGGCATAGGTTTTCCCCACGCCGGGGTTGGCGCCGAAGAAGACCTTGAATTTCCCCTCGTGCTGCCGAGCTTCTGCTTCCTGCACTCGTCTCAGCAAGACATCTGGATTTTGTCGTTCAAGAGGCATAGGAGCAATCCCCGCATCGCAGCGAATGTCGCTTGACATTCTAGGATAGGGCCTGAGGGGCGTCAACGGCGCAACCGTTCATCTGAGAGCTAGACCGACCTCCGTCGACACTTCCAATTATGACCACAGGACAACAATGCGGTGGAACTAACGTTTCTCGTTGAGGGCGAGATTCAGCAGCAGAACGTTGACTCGTGGTTCTCCAAGAAAGCCAAGCTGACGCCCGTGGATATGCTGGACTACAAGATCGCGCACGACGGCTTCATCGATCCCTCGAATACGAGCCACTCTTCTGATTTGGTACTGGGCTGCAGCTGGGCTGATGTGGGGATCCAGCCCGCTTCCAGAAGCGGTAACCAGGTCGACGGGGATGGTCAAGTCGTTGCCCGGATCTACGGCTCGCAAGGCGGCTACTCTCGTCTTGACCGCTTCGAGCAACACCGGGTTTGTCGGTCCGAGGTTCGACCCTCCCGACGCAGCGGCGTTGTAGGGAAACGGCGCGGTCGCCGACGGACGACCCCAGAAATACTCCGGTTTCTCAAAATACTGTCCGATCAACTTCGACCCGACCACCTTGCCTTCCCGCACGATCAAGCTGCCGTTCGCCTGGTCTTGGAAAAACACTTGGACCAACCCTGTGACTGCCAATGGATAAATCAGGCCCGTCAAAACGGTCAGAAGCAGCAGCATGGTCAGGGCTGGTCTTATGTGGTCCTTCATATCTCCCTCTTCGCGTTCTACTCGTTATCCTGGTCAAACAAGATGCAAGGCCACCAGAATCATATCGATCAGCTTGATACCGACGAACGGCACGATGACACCGCCCAATCCGTAGATCAGCAGGTGGCGTCGCAGCAAGAGATCGGCGCCGATCGCGCGATACTTGATTCCTCTTAAGGCAAGCGGAATGAGCGCGACGATGATCAATGCGTTGAAAATGACGGCCGACAGGACTGCGCTTTGAGGCGTGGCCAGGCCCATCACGTTCAAGGCATTGAGCACCGGATAGGTCGTGGCGAAGGCTGCGGGAATGATGGCGAAGTATTTGGCCACATCGTTGGCGATACTGAAGGTCGTGAGCGCGCCGCGGGTCATGAGCAATTGTTTGCCGATCTCCACGATTTCGATGAGCTTAGTGGGATTGGAATCCAGATCGACCAGATTGCCCGCTTCTTTGGCAGCTTGCGTTCCGGTGTTCATCGCAACCGCCACATCAGCTTGAGCCAGGGCCGGCGCGTCGTTTGTGCCATCCCCGGTCATGGCCACGAGGCGGCCTTCGGATTGAAGATCACGGATCAATTTCAGCTTGGCTTCCGGGGTGGCTTGCGCAAGAAAATCATCCACCCCAGCCTCTGCCGCCACGGCCGCGGCTGTTTGTGGGTTGTCGCCGGTGATCATAACCGTTTTGATGCCCATGCGCCGCAGCTCACCGAACCGCTCTTTGATCCCGCCCTTCACGATATCGTGCAATGCGATCACCCCAAGCACCTTCGCGTTCTCAGCGACCACGAGCGGCGTGCCGCCTTGTTTGGCAATCGTCTCGACATTTCGTCTGATATCTGGAGAAAAGCGGCCCCCTTGCGCAGCCACATAGATTTCGATGGCATCCGCTGAGCCTTTTCGGATTTGCCGTCCGTCCAGATTGACCCCGCTCATTCTTGACTGGGCAGTAAAAGGAATAAATGTTGCGCCTATCTCATGGATGTCTCGCGCGCGTAATCCATACTTCTCTTTGGCCAGAACGACGATGCTGCGGCCTTCCGGCGTCTCATCCGCCAATGACGACAGTTGGGCTGCATCGGCCAGCGCCTGGGCCTCGACTCCTTCCGCCGGGGTGAAGACGGTTGCCTGACGGTTTCCCAGCGTGATGGTGCCGGTCTTATCAAGCAGCAGGACGTCCACATCGCCAGCCGCTTCGACAGCTTTCCCCGACATCGCGATCATGTTCGCTTGCACCATGCGGTCCATGCCGGCAATGCCGATGGCCGAGAGGAGAGCTCCGATGGTCGTCGGAATCAAACAGACCAAGAGTGCCACGAGCACCGTGACGGTGACCGGTGTCCCCTGCCCCATGGCCTGCACGCTATACAGCGAGAACGGCAACAGCGTCACTGTCGCCAACAAGAAGATGATGGTCAGCGCTGCGAGCAGAATGGTGAGGGCGATTTCATTCGGTGTCTTCTGGCGCCTGGCTCCTTCCACCATGGAGATCATCCGGTCCAGAAAGCTTTCTCCCGAACCGGCTGTGACACGAACGATGAGCCAGTCTGACAGCACGTTTGTTCCGCCTGTGACGGCGCTGCGATCGCCGCCGCTTTCGCGTATGACCGGCGCGCTCTCGCCGGTGATGGTGCTCTCATTCACCGACGCCACTCCATCCACGATTTCGCCGTCGGCCGGGATGAAATCTCCTGCCTCCACCAGGAACACATCTCCTGGCTTGAGTTGATTCGCCGACACCACACTGAACATGTCGCCTCGCTTAAACTGACGATTCCACAGGGCAGGGTGCACGCTACCGAGATCAACCGTGCCAAGCTTCTTGGCCGTGAGGTTCCGGCGCGTGCGCCTGAGCGAATCGGCCTGCGCTTTTCCCCGACTTTCCGCCATGGCTTCAGCAAAGTCGGCAAACAGCACCGTGAACCAGAGCCAGACCGTGATCGAGAGAATGAACCATGTGGGAGCCTCCCCCGCCCCCACCAGAGCCTGGAACAATAGGATGGTCGTGACCACGCAGCCGACCCACACCACAAACATCACCGGATTGTTGACCTGGTGGCGGGGATCAAGCTTGAGGACGGCGGCGTGCAACGCCTGCCTGACGATTGTGGTATTGAACAACGATCGCGATGCTTCCTTTGATCTCGACTTAGTCATAAAGATCCTCGTTACTGTCCTCCCATGATCAGTTCCTCGACGATAGGCCCCAACGCGAGTGCCGGAAGAAACGTCAGCGCTCCGACCATCACCACCACGCCGATCAAAAGAACGACGAACAGCGGAGTATGGGTCGGCAAGGTCCCGGGACCAACCGGAACTAGTTTCTTGCGAGCCAGGGAACCTGCAAGCGCCAGAAGCGGGATAACCAGCCAGAAGCGGGATATCAGCATCGCGATGCCGCCGGTGAGATTGTAGAAAGGAGTATTCGCGTTAAGTCCCGCGAACGCGCTGCCATTGTTGTTTCCCTGGGACGTATAGGCGTAGAGGATCTCGCTGAACCCATGAGGACCTGGATTCAGAATGGACGACCTACCTGACTCCGTACTGATCGCGAGGGCTGTGAATCCCAAAACGACGATGGGCATGATGAGGATGAGCAGCGCCGCCATTTTCATGTCGTACGGCTCGATTTTCTTCCCCAGATATTCGGGCGTCCGTCCCACCATCAGCCCCGCAACGAACACGGCAATGATCGCGAAGACGATCATGCCGTATAGACTTGAGCCGACTCCGCCGAAGACCACTTCTCCGAATTGCATGAGAATCATGGGCACGATCCCGCCCAACGGCGTATACGAATCGTGCATCGAATTCACCGCTCCATTCGAGGCGGCAGTTGTGACCGCAGACCACAAGACCGACCCGGTGATGCCGAATCGTGTCTCCTTCCCTTCCATGTTCCCGCCGGCCTGATCGACTTGGGCCTGCTGATTCACACCGGCATGGGTCAGAATCGGGTTACCGCTTTGTTCAGCCCACAGTCCGAGGGGAACAAAACAGAGAAGAAGAATGGTCATGGCCGCGAGCAGAACCCAGCCTTGGCGGGTATCACCCACCATCATGCCAAAGGTGTAGCAAAGTGAGGCAGGGATAAGAAGAATAGCCAAGACCTCAAGAAAGTTTGACAGGGGTGTCGGGTTTTCGAACGGATGCGCTGAATTGGCGTTGAAAAAACCTCCGCCGTTCGTGCCGAGTTGCTTGATGGCGATCTGGGAAGCAGCCGGACCCACCGCAATCTGCTCAATTTCCATGGCAGGAGTTGTATCAGGCCTGCCCTGTTGTAAGGGCGTCACCATGTGATAATCCGCAACGGTCTGAACCACACCCTGAGAAACCAGGAGGACGGATAAGATGAGAGCCAGAGGTAAAAGAATATAGAGTGTGCTGCGAACCAGATCGCTCCAGAAATTTCCAAGCGTCCTTGACGTGTTCCGGCTCAAGCCCCGGATCAAGGCAACGAGCACTGCCATTCCCGTCGCAGCGGAGACGAAATTCTGAACGGTCAGACCGAGCATCTGAGCGAGATAACTCAGGGTGGTTTCCCCGCCATACGCCTGCCAGTTCGTATTGGTCACGAAACTTGCAGCCGTGCTGAAGGCCAGATCGGGCGGGACGGCACCAAGATTGGCGGGGTTGAGAGGCAAGAGACCCTGCAGCCGCTGCAAGCCATAGAGGAACAAGAACCCAGCCGCGCTGAAGAGCAGCATGGCCATCCCGTAATTCTTCCAGTCCATTTCATCGGTTGGTCGAACACCGCAGAGTCGATATATGGACCGTTCCACAGGACCGAGGAAACGGTCCAAGCCAAATGGCTTACCTTCAAAAACTCTCGCCATGTACCAGCCGAGGGGCTTCACCAGTGCCAACAGCACGCCAAAGAACACGAGCACTTGGGTGATGGCGTTCATCGTCATCAAAACCACTCCGCCTTCAGCAACGCGATCATCAAATAGATCAGGAGTCCCGCAGACACCGTTCCGCTGAGCACGTACATTGCGTTCATATTTATTTCCCCTGTAGACGATCTAAACCAAAAGCGAGCCAGCCGGAGAGCAGAAAGAATACGACCGACAGTGCGATGATGAGTATCTCCATAGGAAGTTGCCTCCTCCGGCAAGCACCCTACAAAATTCGGCATAAAAACGGTGTCAAAATGGTCGACTGCGTCGTCAAGAAGAGATTAAAATTGATTGGAAAGAGGAGCGTTATGCAGTGAGGTACGTTAGGTAGACAGCCGGCGGTACTGGCGCAGCAAGAGGGCGCCCTCCCCAGAGAAAGGAGCCCAGCATGAGCAGAATACCAACGCTGTATGTGAGATGAGCCAGTCGATGATCCCATTCCAATAAACCCAGCATCGTCAGGATATTGTTCCAGTCGTGCCCGTCAGTTTCTTTTCCGGTCACTCCGCCGATGAGCATGAGGTCCATTGCTCGTGCATCGTTGATGTAGGGGGCGATATCCATCATGCTTTCTGCCGTCCACCACAGGGCCACCGATGCACCGAATGGATCGCGGGTC
>JAICWG010000081.1 GCA_025934915.1 Nitrospira sp. | reverse complement strand
GTTCCTCGCGCCCTATTCCCCCGACCTCAACCCCATCGAGCAGGACTTCGCCGCTCTGAAGAAGCGCCGGGAGTATCAGGAGCAGGCCACCCTCGACGCTATCGTCAAGACCTATCAACGATTGTGGACTTAGCTATAACTCTTTGGCAGCGCTCATGCGTCTCATTCCCAATCTGGAGGCTGGTGTCAGATTCCAGAATTGATGGGAGGTAGGTACTGAGGTGTTGGCATACCAGACTTTGTCAATTGTAATTGGAGCGTTTGTTCGGTAGATGGTTTCAACAGCGTCAATCATCTTGGCCCGATTCATAAGCGCGATGTCGACGTTTTCTATTAGAAGGATAGTGAGATAGCCGCCTTCTTTGTACTTCGTTAGCTTCTTCCTTTTTTATGCACCAGAATGAAGCTCCCCGCAGCAAGCTGCGGGGTATCACAGAACTCAATTCCGAAGACTTCTCGGAAGGAGAGGCCAACCCCGTAGCGAGCTACGGGGAATGTCAAGTTCAACAGTCGGTCGGCGAACTTCGAGTCATCCGTGGCTTCACGTGCGAACCATAACTGACTAATGGAAGACGGCTTTCGAACTCTAATCGAGAATGGCACGCCATCGATATGATGTTCCGTGGTGCCATTGTCAAGGCTCGGTACCTCACGAGAAATCCATTTTCGCAGAGCTTCCCGAACAGCATCCCAATTCACGCCGCTGGGCATAGCGCCAAAAGAGATCGAGATGCATCCACTGAACTCAGATCTGGTTCGGAATTCTTTCTCTAACAGACCAAATATTTCGTCAAATCGAGCATCATCGCGGCGCTGATGCGGGAGAAAATCAATACTGGTGTGTTCAATGGCAACGCGTTTGTCCATGCCTTCGGCCTTCGGCTACGGCATCTATTTCCCCCATACTCCCTGATCGCTTGTCCGGCCAATCTGAGATTTGAAGACCCAAATACAACCTATTGGCAAGGTAGCCGACAAAAGATTCGATCACCTTGTCTTCGGGCCTCAACTGCTGTGTTGGATCTACCATATACTTCGAGGGCATCCTTTATGCTGTGCGACTTCCATGCATTTTCCGCCAATTCTGTGTTTCCATCAAGATCTACCTAGGCCTAAGGTAATTGGCTCTTCCTCCCGTTTGACTCATCTCCTCTCCTTTGCTACTCTCCGCGCGGGTTGAAGAGTCCTCAGGAACACAGACTATATGAACATCGCGGAGTACCTCGAACGGAAACGACTCGACGTCGATCGATTTCTCGATCTCGTCGCGCCGCCCTCCGTCACCTCACCGACGACCCTGCACGAAAGCATGCGCTACAGCCTGCTGGCTGGTGGGAAACGGATCAGACCGATCTTGACGATTGTCGCGGCGGAAGCGATCGGGGCGATGACCCCTGGCCTCATGGCGGTCGCTTGTTCACTGGAACTCATTCATACCTACTCGCTGATCCACGACGATTTGCCCTCAATGGACAACGACGACTTTCGCCGTGGGAAGCCGACGAACCATAAAGTATACGGCGAAGCGATGGCCATTCTCGCCGGCGACGCGCTTCTCACCATGGCGTTCGACATCATCAGCCGCCCCGATCTGATGAAGGGGTGCGACCCGGTGCGGCAGGTGCGGCTGGTTCAAGAGCTGGCCTATGGCTCTGGAAACAGAGGAATGGTGGGAGGACAGGTCTTCGACATTCAGGCCGAAAACAAAGACATCGATCTCGACACGCTCCAGACCATTCATAAACACAAGACCGGGATGTTGATTCGAGCCGCTGTTCGAATGGGCGCGGTCGCGGCCGGGGCCACCGATCGGCAGCTGGACGACCTGACCGGTTATGCCGAAGACATCGGCCTGGCGTTTCAAATCGCCGACGACGTGTTGAACGTGACTGGGACTAGAGAGGAACTTGGCAAAAATCCCAACACGGACGCCGAGCGTGGGAAGAAAACCTATCCAACATTTTATGGTGTGGACGGGGCCAGGAAACTGGCTGATGATTGTGTGAGTCGCGCCATCACCCGGCTTTTATCATTTGGTCCTCCCGCCGACCCATTGCGCGAAATCGCGCGGTATATCACGGCACGAAAAAACTAGTCCTGAGTGCTGAGCTATGAGTGCTGATTTTCGGAACACAATCCCTCTCCTCTCTGATTTCACTGAGGACTCAGCACTCAGCACCCAGCACTTCTTATGAAGGCTCTCGTCACAGGCGCCACCGGGTTTGTTGGAGCGGCGGTGGCACGAGCACTCGTGCGAGCCGGCGCCGAGGTTCGTGTGTTAGCGCGACCAGATTCCGATCTGCGGAACCTCGACGGTCTTCCGGTCGAACGAGTCACAGGGGATTTGCGTGACCCGGCATCCCTCCGAAAAGCCCTCACCGGCTGCCGCCACCTCTACCATGTCGCCGCCCACTATGCTTTGTGGGCGAAAGATCCTTCGATCTTCTATGACATCAACGTGGCCGGCACCAGAAATTTGCTGGAAGCAGCGAGTGAGGTCGGTGTCGAACGCACGGTCTACTGCAGCACCATCGGCGCGATCGGCTTGCCGCCGGGTGGAGGACTCGGAACAGAGCAAACTCCGGTGTCCCTCGAACAGATGGCCGGCCACTATAAACGTTCCAAATATCTTGCCGAGCAGGAAGTACACAAGCTGGTGAAAGAGGGATTGCCGGTCGTCATCGTGAATCCCAGCGCGCCGGTCGGCGAAGGCGACGTGAAGCCGACGCCCACCGGGCAAGTCATTGTCGATTTCATGAAGGGTCGGATGCCGGCCTACATTGAAACCGGCATGAACATCATCGATGTGGATGACGTGGCCACCGGCCATCTGCTCGCCATGGAGAAAGGACGACAAGGTGAACGGTATATTCTCGGCTCAAAAAACCTATTGCTTCGTGAAGTGTTTGCAATTCTCAGTAAGTTGACCGGCCTCAAGGCTCCCGCGCTTAAATTGCCACGGGGCGCAGTGCTACCCCTCGCCTATCTCAACCATTGGCTCGCTAACTTCACCGGCCATCCTCCGCGCATCCCGCTGGAGGGCGTGAAGATGGCGAAGTATAAGATGCATTACGATTGCAGCAAGGCGACCAAAGAACTCGGCCTACCGCAAAATCCCCCCGAAGTGGCGCTGGAGAAAGCCGTGCGGTGGTTTCGCGACCATAAGTACGCATAACAGCGAACGCATGAGTCTGGTTGTGAATGTTGAGTTTTGAGTACTAAGTTTTCCGGCAACTCACCACTAAAAACTCACAACTGAAAACGTGATGGAAGTCTTCGATCTCTTTATCAAGACGATCATCCTTCGTCCCTATGTCTTTATTTTCCTCGCCGCATTTCTTTTCTCTGCCGTCCAATTGATCGGCTGGCCGCGCACCTGGCGCTTCTGGCTGATCAGCTGGGCAACGGCATTTGTCTGTGAGTTTTCGTCGACGCGAACCGGCATCCCATTCGGCTGGTACTTCTACAACGGCTCGACGGTCGGTCAAGAACTCTACTTTTCCAATGTGCCGTTCATGGATTCCATCTCATTCAGTTTTCTCCTCTTCGCGTCCTACTGCGTGGCGCTTGGACTTCTGCTGCCGTTTGATTTCTCCACGAGAATTGAACTTGCTCCTCTCAAAGAGGTGCGCTTCGATGTGGGGACCCGCACGAGTTGGACTGTTTACGCACTGACCGCGTTTTTGTTCGCCTTTATCGACATGGTAATCGATCCGGTCGCCCTGCGTGGCGACCGTTGGTTCTTGGGCAAGATCTACGACTATCCTGATCCAGGCTGGCATTTTGGCGTTCCAATCGCGAATTATGTCGGTTGGGCCATCGTCGGACTGATTTCGCTGGCGATGTATTTCCCACTGGACCGGCGGCTTTCTCCCCTTTCACCACTTCAGTCGATCACCCAGCGGCTCTTGCTTGGTATCGGCCTGTACTACGGAGTCTTGATCTTCAACCTCGGCGTGACCTTCTGGATCGGGGAATTCTTCATGGGAATGAGCGGTGTGCTGATGCATCTGCCTGTCTTGATCATCTTGATCATTCGTCTCGCTCGCGCCAGGTAAATGCCCTGCGCTTGATGAACCGGTAGCATTCACTTTGCGGAATTTGTATAGTGAGAGAAAGGGTCTTCTCATATGCTCAAGATCGTATTGTCACTCTTGACTATAGTTGGTCTCTTGGTGCTGAGCGGAACGCTCTGGTTGGGATATGGGCTGTATGCGAGCGGCTTCAGCGCCAGGGTTGAACCGCATCCGCTTGAAGTAGCCGTGGTACGCCAATTTCGCCGTTTTGCCATTCCAAAGGCGATCGGCGACATGCCCAATCCTGTTCCTATGAGTCCAGCCGCGTTGATTGAAGGGCTTGATCATTTTGCCGACCATTGTGCCGGTTGCCATGCCAATGACGGCAGCGGTGAGACACAGATCGGTAAAGACGTGTATCCAAGAGTACCGGACCTGCGCCGCAAAGAGATTCAATCGATGTCCGACGGTGAACTGTTCTTTATCATTCGCAATGGCATCCGCTTCACTGCGATGCCGGCCTGGGCGGAAGGCGACATGGATAAGGATAGAGGAAGCTGGAGGTTGGTGCATTTCATACGGCATCTGCCTCACTTGACCCACGAGGAACTGGAGCGCATGCAGTCGTTGAACCCCAAGGCGCCTCACCATGGCGAAGGCGCGGAACATCATCACTAGACGTCTTTTATGTTAAAGAACTACGATGGCTGGGTAAGAGGCTGCCTGATCTTCCTGGCAGCCTGTGTGTTGCCGACTATCGTCATGGCTGCCGGCACGGATGTTCATGTGTTGGGCATCGTGGCGGCCATCGACGAGAAACACATCGAGGTCAAGACGGCCAAGGGGCCGACCCTGTCAGTCCTGCTCAGCAAACAGGTGAAGTTCAAGAACAAAAGCAACTCGAAATCGAACGATCCACCAGTCGTGGGCGACCGTGTCATCATTGAGGCGACGAAAGACGACAAGACCAAGAAGATGTCCGCAACAGTGGTTCATTATTCACCCGTAAAGACTGCGTCACCACCTCAGTAGCCGATGCCGACGATTCGTTTTGCGAGAGCCGTGCACGAGTCACCGTTCCACGGAGGGGTGCGCCATGCCCTCATGCGCATCCTCATCACTGGGATTGCGGTATTCCTGGCGATCGCGATCGTCCCCGGCCTGGAGGCAGACGGCCTGCTGACCGGCATTGCAGCGGTCCTGGTCCTCACCTTCTTAAACGTCATCCTTCGGCCTATCCTTTTCCTGCTGACCTTACCGCTGATCGTGTTTACGCTCGGCCTCTTCCTCGTGGTCTTGAACGCGCTGCTGTTAGAGTTCACGGCGTTCTTAGTGAAAGGGTTCACCGTCTCAGGATTCTGGCCCGCCGTCGGTGGCGCGCTGATTATCAGTCTGGTCACGACCATCCTTAACAGCTGGACCGTCGACCGCCGCTCTCTTCCAGACCTCCCGGACGAACCGCGTCGTCCTCCCAAGATTATCAATCCGGATTGAGCCCTCCGACGATCCTCCAGGCGCGATAGGTCGTACGAAGTTCTTTCGGTGCCACCAATGGAAGAGCGCTCCCCGGTTGTGCTCACATTGTCGGCAGTCTCGTAGGGGCATGGTACAAGGAGACGATTCTGTGGTCCGCCGATTCGGTTATTTTCTTCTCGCGTTGGCGCTGAGAGGCCTCTTCGTCCAGATCGCATGGGCTGACGAACTCCCGACACCAAAGAGTTTGTGGCAAACCGTCACGGCACTTCCTCTCATCGGTCAGCCACCAATGCCGAGAAAACCGTGGGTTCTCCGCGAGCGAGAGATCCTGCTCGATCTCCCACTCCTTCACATACTGAAGGACGCAGGAGCCAGACCCCTTCCCAGAATCACCATAGAACTTTTCGATAAACCCAACCTCGAATTGGATGTCACCTCCACGGTATCTCGTATCAACGATACCGCCGTCATCCGTGGCACCTTCAAACCTCCTTCGGCGGGCGACTTTACCTTTGT
Organism: Nitrospira sp.; assembly: GCA_025934915.1. GTDB lineage: Bacteria > Nitrospirota > Nitrospiria > Nitrospirales > Nitrospiraceae > Nitrospira_D. Next base: position 11,309 of record JAICWG010000081.1, on the reverse strand, counting down.
GGTCATCGGCAATCTCCTGATAGGGACCATCCAGATGGGGGATCGGCTCTATAAAATTGAACACACGGGCAATGGTCGTCTGCAGCTGGTCGAAGCCGATCCCGACACAATGCCGCTGGATTGATCGCAACAACCTCGCGCTGACTACCGACCAAGTGAAAAAATGGTCGAGCTGCCGCTCATTTATCACCGGTATCACCGGTTAGAAAAAGCCGACAGCGCCTCGTCGTGCAAACGGTTGCGACGGGTTACGCCAAAGTGTTGGAATGGCCCTGAGAGAGAGTAGATATTCATCCGCGTTCCCGCTACAATGCGATCGTTCACATCTGAACGTATGATCAGTTCAACTCCACAAACAAAACCGGCTCCTGAGACGCACCTTCAACGGACGTTGAACGTGGCGTTGAACGACATCGGCACGGATGCCGCATTGGCGGCCGTCTTCCATCAAGAAAACGGTCCTCTCATCGAACATGCATCGCGCGGGTTCGCACCGAGAGATGTCCAAGCCATTCTCCGTACCTTGTCGACGCAACGTGCCGAGGCCTTGACCCCGACTGCCCAAGATCCAGACGGTGGGCGCGCCGTCCGCTTGCGGTTGATCACCCCCGGGGCGAAATCCCTGCTCGTCGTTCCGCTTCGCCACTTCAATAGCGTCTATGGTTGCCTGATCATCGGACGAAAAGAGGGCACGGCGTTCTCTAAGAAGGACAAATCCCACTTGGAGCAGATGTGCGACGGCATGACCAAGACGCTGGACCGCGAAGGGCTCTTCAATACGAACGTGGTGTTGAGTCGTTCCTACGTGACCCAGGAGCCCGTCCCTTCTCAGCAAACCGGAGCGGACCTGTTTCCGCCGATGACCAAGCACTTTTCACCCGAGCTCCAAGAAAAGATCGAGGCAGTCTTGACTGAAGCTCACCAATACGTGTCGTATGACCGCGCCTGGGCCTGCTACTACGATCCTCTGGCGGGAAACGTCGAGGTACTGGGCATCGCCAGTGACGTAAAGACAGACCCAAAAGACGCCAAGAAAGATTTAAAACCCGGGCAGCGTCTGACGCTCGATAGTTCGGCGGCAGGATGGGCCGTCCGCCATCGCAAACCCCGCGTCGATCACGATCTGGCTTCCACTCAAGGTCGCTTTCTCGATCACAAACACCTCTTCAAGGACCGGTTTCAGTCGTCGCTCGTCATTCCCTTCTTTGTCAAAGGCCAGGTCGGCGGGACGCTTACGCTGGGGTCGAAAGACCTACAACGGTATCAGACCACCGATGCCCGGACGCTGGAGCCCATTATTCTCAAACTTGCGGAGCTCTTACAGGCGCCGGCGCCGCAGGCTGCCGCTCCTTCTCCGACGACTGACGTTGGAACACCGGGCCCACGACCGCCCGTAGCCACCCCGTCTGAGCCCATTATTCGAAAACAAGAGCGCCAGGCTGCGATCGGTGAGTTCAGCGGGTTCTTGGCGACGGAAATTCGAGAACCGCTCGCGTCTATTCGCTCGCAACTTGAAGAAGTGACCGGTGAAGGAATCCTCGACTTCGACCCACAGACCCGCGTCGAAAATGCGATGCGCGACTTGATGAGGATTGAAGCGATTTTGAACGAGATCCTCGACTTCGCCAAACCGCTGGAACTGAATCGCCATCTCTGCCGTATTCCGGAGGTGCTTGAGAGCGCTCTCGTAGTGGTCGGAACTGATCTGGAAGCCACCCGTATTCAAGTCACCAAAGACTACGCCAATGTCATCGCGCCGGTGCGCGGCGATGAGGCCAAACTCCAACAGACGTTCTTGAGCATCTTCCGAAACGCGTGCGAGGCCATGTCTCCCGGCGGCCATCTCCACATCCAAGTGACGCAACATCGCGCCGGGCGAGGGTTCGACGTTCAAATTCTCATTAAGAACGATGGAGTCCCCATCCCGGCTGAAATCGTCGACAAAGTCTTCGAGCCCTTTTTCACCACCAAGCGCTCGGGGACCGGACTGGGTCTCTCCAGCGTGAAGAAAATCGTCGAGGAACACGGGGGAACCATTGCGATCGGTAGTGCCGTCGGTGAAGGCACCACCGTCACCATTCGTCTCCCAGGCATCAGCCGGGGGCCGGCATTTCGGCACCGTCGCCCTGGCCGGCGCCACCCACCACGGCGACCGAACTGATATATTCATTTTTATCTCATCCTCGCCCCTTGCTTGATCTGCCGCTCGTCACGAGACGACGGGGATCAATCGATAACGTCCGCCCTATCCTCCCTATTTGACAGAAGGACCCTCCATCGTTATGATTCAGACCTCAGATAGAATCATCCGAATGGAATGCTCTGAACGCTTGATTTTCATCCATCGTCACAGCTCAAAAGGGAGAATGCGTATGAAACTTCTTACCGGTGCAGTCGCGACAGTCTCCTCGATCTTGCTTGCATGCTCGGTGGCATCGGCCAACCCGGCGCTGCTGCCGAAACATGACGGCTACCCCATGAAGAATGATGGCAGTCCCGTGAACGGCCAACCGACGGCGAATGATCCCGGCCAAAAAGACGCGCACGGGGCTTCCACGTTGCTGAAGTCGGCGGAGTTCATCCACAGCGTCGAACAGAAGCTGATAAAGACCGACAATGCACGAATCACGGAAGGGCAAGGTGCCGGAAGGCTTCCAAACGTAGAGGGGCCTCAGATCCAAATTGCGCCGCCGGTCACTTCTGCGACCAAGATCACCGGCGATCGCCAGATCGACTAGCTTCTTCCACAATGAGGAGGGGAAATCTTTCCAAGGTTTCCCCCGATCAGCCGTCCCGTTTCTTTTTCTTACCCAACAAAGGGTATCTCTTTGCGATCCCTGCACAAACGAAACCGCCAGAGTTTTTGCGCCCATAGCCCCGCATAGTCCACGCCGATTCTCGGGAATGTACCGACTTGCTTGCTGGGCACTCGTACGCCTCGATCTTCGAACCAGAGGGATCGTCCATGTGTCATGTCAAGTCGATTCAATGACCGATCGATCTCTAATGCGCGGCAGAGCTTTCCGGGACCGTCAATCAACTCACCGTCGACTTCAATCGCTCGAATGAGCACCGCTGCGGGAAACTCCATCCGCTCCGTCACCACATTCAACAGGTGGTACATGCCGTAAATGAGGTAGACATACGCCATTCCTGGAGGTCCAAAGAGAACCTCTGTCCTGGCCGTCCTTCCTTTCGAGGCATGACAAGCTTTGTCCTCGGGACCGACATAGGCTTCTACCTCAACGATCCTGCCGACGATCGTCCCATTTCCATTCTCACGCACCAGATACTTGCCGACTAATGACCGAGCAACGGTCAGCGTGGGACGGTTGAAGTATCTCTTGGAGAGGATATTGTCAGCCATTCCAGTTTTTTCAATTCTCTACCATTCGAGGACATACGCGAAGATCAACGGCGCAACGATCGAGGCGTCGGATTCAATAATGAATTTCGGCGTCTCCACACCCAATTTTCCCCACGTAATTTTTTCGTTCGGGACGGCCCCGGAATACGATCCGTAACTGGTGGTCGAATCGCTGATTTGACAAAAGTATCCCCAGAAGGGGACCTGCGCTTTTCGAAGGTCCTGACTCAGCATGGGAACGACACAAATGGGGAAATCGCCGGCAATCCCGCCTCCGATCTGAAAAAATCCGAGCGAATTCGCTTCCGTGACCCTCGGATACCATTCGGCCAAGCGCATCATATATTCAACACCGGTTCGCACCGTGTGAACGTTCTTGATCGTTCCCGTCAGACAGTGCGCCGCATACATATTCCCCAGTGTGGAATCCTCCCATCCCGGAACAAACACCGGAAGATCCCGCTCCGCCGCCGCGTACATCCAACTGTCGTCAGGATCAATTTGGTAGTATTCTTTGAGCTTCCCATCCCGCAAGAGCCGGTACAGAAACTCATGAGGGAACTCTCGAACGCCGCCGCGGTCGGCCGCCACCCATTCGGAGGCGACGGCGGCTTCAATACGGCGCATCGCCTCGGCTTCCGGAATACATGTGTCGGTCACACGATTCAAGTGTCGGTCGAGCAAAGCCCGTTCATCCTGAACGGTCAATTCACGATACGACGGAATACGCACGTAATGCTTTTGCGCGACAAGGTTAAAGAGGTCTTCCTCTAAATTCGCGCCGGTACAGCAAATGGCATGAACCTTATCCCTGCGAATCATTTCCGCCAACGACAGACCCAGTTCACCTGTGCTCATCGCGCCACCCAGAGTCACCAGCATTTTCCCACCCTGGTCCAAGTGAGCCCTGTAAGCATGCGCTGCGTCTTTCATCGCCGCGGCATTGAAATGACGATACTGATGGTCAATGAATTGGGAAATGGAAGTCGGTTTCATATGAGACTCCTTGCTTTGGAAACTGTCATCGGTTATTACAGCCATCCCCCCCCGCCCGTATCTACTCTTCACCAAAACAACAGTATACCCTGATCGTCTCTTTAAAAATGCCATGCCACACCTCCCATAAAGGTGCGCGGATTGCCCGGCACAAAGTGAATACCGGTCACTCCGACCGGCTCGGTTTTCAATCGAGATTCGAACGCAAATATCGCTTGCTGCCAGTCCGTGTTGAAGAGATTCTGAATGAAATAAAATGCTTCCAGACGGCCATGCGGCAACTTGACCGGCAACTGATACCGCTGAGTCCAATCAAAGACGATCCACGAAGGCGACTTGATGCTCCGATCCTCGGTGAGGGGTCGAACTCCGAGATAAGTTGCTTGCAGCTGAGACGTCATTCCTTCGGGCCATCTCAGGATCGCCGCTCCGTAGGCCGTGAATTCCGGCGCCAAGGGGATCGCATCGCCGTTACGAAACTTAGCCTGCGTCCAGGTGAAGCTTCCATTGACATACAAGGGTCCCCAGACTTGACCGCGCGCGGCCACTTCAAATCCTTGCCGCCTGCTTGGGCCGCGAATCTCTGTCGTCCCTTCATCGCCCACAAATACCAGTTCAGATTGAAGATCGATGCGCCAGGCCGTCACGACGAGTTCGAGACCCTCGGGTCCCCATGGTTTCGATCGAATGCCGACCTCATAGTTTCTCGACCGAGCAAACGGGACACCCCCTACCTGCACGGCAGATCGTGCATCGTTGCTGTGGAAACCTTCTCCATAATTGACGAAGAATTCTGTGTTGGCCCAAGGCCCCAGGATCATACTCATCTTAGGCAAGAGAATTCCAGAACTGGTATGTCCCTCCGGTCGCAAGGTACAGGTTACGCACAGATTACGCACATTGAACGTAAACGTTTCCCACCGTAACCCGCCCACAAACCGAATCCATGAAGCTGGCTGCGCCTCGCCCTTGATGAACGGCGCGTAAGAGGCCTCGAGCACGTCGCTGTACGTCGTCGTGCCGGTCGAAGCCCTTTTCGTTTGTGTCCCCAGCCTTGGATGGATGTCATCCACTCTCGCCTGCACTCCGACCGTCCCAATGGTCGGAACTCCAAAAATCTCCCAACGTTGCTTGTACCCGACATCGCCGCCGTACATGACCCGTCGATCGGATTGCTGAATCCCATCGCCATTCACTGGGTTGTTCAAAAAAAACGTAAAATCCGTAAAAAGATCCAGTCGATAATACTGCCCGTACGCGTTGGCAAAGAACTGACCGTTGGTCGTCGTATCATAGTGATAGTTCATGACGCCGGTTGCCCGGAGCGTCGATCCCCCTTCCGTTGGATCGATCGACCCAAAACGATCTATGATTCCCTCTTCCACCGCACGCAGCGGGATTTCTCCCGAGCCGTTCCATTTGGATTTGTTAAAGGTCCCTTTCACACTGAATTCGTCCCTTCCTGTAAAGCTGGTCGTGAGCCTTCCTAGTAGATTGGTGCGCAAGTACCGATTCTCGTGCTCAAACGGACCGTTAGTGTAATAGTTTTCCATGGCGACCAAGGTGCGGACTCTGTCTTTGGTAGGCGAGAACATCAAGAGATACCGCTGCGTATCAAACTGACCACCGGTCGCTTGCGCGATGCCTTCTTGAACCACTTGCCTGGTCTTGAAATTTATGGATCCTGCCGTTGCAAAATCGCCGATCTCCGGCAGATAAGCGCCTTTGACGGCCTCAACACCCTCAATGGTTTCAGGAATGATGAAGTTCAGGTCGGCGTACCCTTGCCCATGCGCGTGTGTCCGCAGGTTGATGGGCATGCCGTCCGTGAAGAATGCGACATCCGTTCCATGATCGGCATCGAATCCGCGAAGAAAGTATTGATCCGCCTTTCCCGCTCCGCCGGAATGCTCGACCGCCACCATACCGGGGATCAAGCGAAGGATTTGGGCCGGCCTGCCATGAGGCTGCAGGACGATTTCTCTGTCTGGAATGAATAGCTGAGAAGAGGCAGCCACCGGCTTTTCACCGATGACAGCGACTTCCGGCACTTCCAGTTCAGGCTCGTCAGGATCATGAGCGAGGGCCGTTCTCCAAAGACTAAGCGCGATCGCAAGTGCCAGCACGAATGTCATGGCGCGTGTCATGTCCGCAATTCCTCATCATGAATGCTGTGGACGGATGAGACGCCCACGATGATCTCTCCACGGTCGACTCATCGACCGGCGCAGACCCTCGTGACCTCGCAGCTCAGACCGAAATGGGAATGGCGTTATGCTTGGCAGATTGCTTGTAGGGCAACACGGACCCGTGAGAGGCACTCGCCGATCAACGTATCCATCGTACGGCCTTCAGTCCCTACGATTTCTACCCGAACTCGATTCAGCGGCAACAGCACCTTCTTGGCCTTCGCCTCAAGAATCGTTTTAGCGACTTCAGGAGTGACTTCGCCCAACATGGCGCCGGGCAGCACCATGTTCAACGAGGCCACAATGACATCGGCCGTCGGCACCAGCTTGGAGATCGCCTCGGCTCCTGAAGCAACTTGTTCAGCCCCGGCCTCCTTCATTGCCTTGGCGGCAGCAAGGTTGGTTCCCAACGCCAGGATCTGGCAATCAAGATGCAAGGTTTCCCGCAACCCCGACACCAGCCGCGAACCCAGGCCTCCACCGCGCCCGTCAATGACACACACGCGCATGTGTTTAGACCAATCCTTTGCCCGTGGTGGTCATGGTCAATTTGCCGTGCTTGACGCCTTTCACACTCACAAGCGCATCGGCCACTTTTCTTATTTCAGAGCCCTTCCCCTTCACCACCAACACCTCAAGACAATGGTCATGATCGAGATGCACATGCATGCCCGACAAAATCTGCGCATGGTAGTCATGTTGAATATCCGTCAATTTACTGGTCAGGTCCCGCACATGATGGTCATACACGAACGTGATCGTGCCGACCGTTTCTTTATTCTCATCCCACTCCTGGCCGACCAAGTTATTGCGGATGAGATCGCGCAACGCTTCCGATCGGTTGGTGTATTTCCGCCGTTCGATATGGCGGTCGAATGCATCCAACAGATAGTGATCGAGGGACACCCCGAAGCGCACCAACTTGGTCATACCCTTGTTCATACCCTTTATCCTTTTACTGGTGTCACGAATTTAAGTTTAGTAGCACAGCACTTTTCAAAAATCAATCATTGATGCTCACACGAATTGTCTTACGGCAATTCGACGATGATTGGATTCACGAGGACATGAAGAAACTGAACCCTGCGAATACCTATCGCAACATCTCGTTTTGTGGGGAAGAGATCACGAGCAGCAGACACCCTTCGTCCGTCGACGTATCATAATGCACGGTCCCGGCTTCGGCACGATGATAGTCTCCAACCGTCATCTCACGGCCGGCGATATTGCATCCGCCTTCGAGGACATAGAGCTCTTCCACTGTGGTATGACGATGCGGGGCATAGTTGGTTCCCGGTGCAAAACGGAGGACTGTCGTGATTCTTCGGGAAATCGGATCAAAGGAGAGCAACTTGGCCATCACGCCCGGAGCGATTCCCCGCCAGGTTCCTTCCGACTCCCTGATGAAGGTAAGCCCCTTCATCGGCTGCTGAAGTGCGATCTTGGCCTTCCAATACCTGACTCGCTCCGAGGTCACGGAACGAATCACAAGAGTCCGCAGGAAGTTTGAAAAGGCTGTCCACCAGGATCGCAGCCAATCGGAAAGAGAACCGGTGTTTTCAGGAAAACGACGGTCGCTGCCACTTACTTGCACCTCACCCATCGGAACAGCTGTTTCACCTAGAACAGGCACGGAGTCAGTGACATCACGTCGGACATCCGAATGTCTTTCGATTCGGGAGAGGAGCCGTTCACGCACAGCATCGCGAGGTTTTACGGGAAGGGACGCCGAGGCCAATGTATTAGCGACGAGCTCAAACTGTTCGGTTTCTCGACTTGCTTCCAACGCGATTTGGCTGAGGAACCGCTCACGAAGAGTCGCGGAAGGCGTCACTGGGGCCACGACTGCGGCCAAGGCATCCGTTGTCGCTTGATACATCGTCACGGCTTGACGCAAGAGATCGGATTCTCCTTGTAGTCTCACCATAAATGCCCGGCGATCGTCCGGCTCCAATATCCCGAGGGCATGGAGAATCGCCTGTTCTTCCAATTCTTCCGGCAGTTTGAGTTCGGTCACGGCATTAAACCCGCCTCATACGGCGCGAGCGCTTCGCGCAACTTCATCATGCCCAATCTGATTCTCGTCTTCACCGTACCGAGGGGCAGCTGCAGTTTTTCCGCGATTTCACTTTGGCTTAAGCCATAGAAATAGGCCAGTGCGATCGTTTGCCGCTGTTCAGGCGTTAGGACTGCCAACGCCTGTTGTACATACCGTCGACGCTCCTGGCCTTCGACATCCTGTTCCGGCGTGTCGTCGGCGCTGACAAATAGTTCGACGGCATCCAACGATTCGATGCGCCCATGTTCGGCCGCCCCGGCGCGAAACCGGTCGATCGCCCTTGTACGGGCCAAGGTCATCAACCAAGCCCCCGGCGCCCCACGTGCTTCGTTATAGGTATGGGCCTGACGCCACACCTGCGTGTAAACGTCCAAGGTGACTTCTTCAGCAGCCTCGCGATTATTGAGAATTTTGAGGACAAGCCCAAAGACCTGTGGGCTCGTGCGATCGTACAACGTGGCGAGCGCCGTCTGATCACCCTGTGCCGTCAAGGCAATCAGTTGTGCCCATTCCTGATCTTGAGCTGCCTTGGCCGTTTCTGACGACATGAGCAACATACAATCTCCCCCATTAAAGCTGTACGAGAGAAAGAGGGAGATCGGATTGCCGATTTTAGAAAATTGTTTTCACTCGCTCGGGAGGCCTAACTATAACACCAGATAAACAACCCCTCAAGCAGCCCCTCCTCACGATGAGATCAAAACTAAGAAACTTCTCGTAGTGGAAAGAAGACGACCTGCATGCGCTGATTACAAAGACGGATTCATAACAGTGACATTTCACCTTTTAGAGGAGAGCAGAGCCATGAAACCACCCATGTTGGGACCTTTGGGAGTCATCTTCGCCATCGGACTCTTGTCCGGCTGCAATGGCAGTGACACCGCACCCATCATTACGCCTCCAAGCGGACCGAGTGCCGCCGTGGAGGAGCAGCGCACCCCGCAATCGGATGCGCTCACATCGGACGAGGCAGCGCTGGTCAGCCGAGCTGACTCGGAACCCAATCCGGCGCCAACGCCGGACCTGTAATCCAACCCGCCGAAAGGCGGATCTGTTCACAAGGAGGACACCATGTTCGTTCGACTTCGATCACTTCTCTTGTCCGTCCTGGCGTTGTTTATGGCGACGCCGGTCTTGGCCGCCAGTCATCGCGAGGCCCCGTTGATCGCCAATGATCCGACTGCGGATATCACGGACTTTTATTTCTTCCGAAGCTGGCAGGATCCCGACAACGCCATCCTGATCCTGAATGTGATCCCGAGTCAGGAACCGGGATCGAGTCCCAATTATTTCAACTTCGCGGACGACGTCCTGTACGAAATCCATATCGACAACAACAAGAACAACATCGCCGCGAACATCGTCTATCAAGTCCGATTCAAAACAGAGATCCGCCAACCAGGAAACGTGTTCCCCTTAGCCTATGTCGCATTGCCGCCCATCACGGCTCTCACCGGTGGAGGATCGGAAGGGTTACTCGTGCGGCAAAGCTACACCGTCACGGAACAGCGTTACGGCCAACCTCCTCGTGATCTCGGCGCCGGTCCTATGTTCGCCGTGCCGTCGAACGTCGGTCCACGCACCACGCCGAACTATGAACAGCTGGCAGCCAAGGGAGTTTTTCCACTGAAGAACGGCGGGAGAGTCTTCGCGGGGCAGCGAGATGAGACCTTCTACATCGACTTGGGAGGAACGTTCGATACTTTAAATCTCCATATCTCACCCATTCTATCCGATGCCGATGATGCCAACGACGCGATCATCGTCGGAGCGCCGGGCGCCGGTACCGCCGATACGTTCAGCGGTTTCAACGTCAACACCATCGCGTTGGAAATTCCCATCAGCGAGCTCCTCGGCCAGAACGGCAATAAGGTGCTCGGCGCCTACGCCAGCACGAGCCGGCCGAAGGTCGGCGTCATTAAGAAAAACGGCGACCGTGACAACAGCTCTCGTTTTGTCCAGGTGGCTCGGATGGGCAATCCACTCGTGAACGAGTTGATCATCGCGACGAACATGAAGGACAAGTGGAATGCCACGGATGCGGAGGACGAGAACGACTTCGTTCCATTCTACTGCAACTCCGCTCTGGCCACGGCGCTCAATACGGTCTTCGGCACCGGCTTCCCGACGACGAACCGAGAAGATCTCGTGAACGCCTTGCTCCGGTATGCGCCGGGCCCACCGGTCTGCGGCTCCGGCAAAACCCATGAAGCGCTGGCCGATTTCATTCGAGTCGACCTCGATGTCCCTGCCACTCCGGCTGCCGGTCAGAAGCGACTGGGTCCTCTCGCACATAACGCGAGCGGCAATGCAACGCCGGATAGAGCCGGCTGGCCGAACGGCCGAAGGCCGAACGACGATGTCACTGATGTGGCGTTACGCGTCGTAGCCGGAATTCTGACGAACCCAGCCGTGCCGAACCTCGGCGACGGCGTGAACTTCAACGTCGGATCAGTCGGCGGCAACAAGACGGCCAACGGTATCGCAACGGCGTTTCCCTTCCTTCCGACGCCTTTCGACGGACGGGACCGTCGGCATATCGATCCAAAAGAAGCCTTCTAGGCTCAGGACTCATTAAGTTTTAGCATTCCTTGGGGAACCGCGATGTGATTCACTCTGGCTGGGAGGTGGCCATGAGTGACGTATTCATGTTGACCAAGCAACAGTTGAACAGGATCACACCGTATTTCCCGGTCTC
>JAICWG010000108.1 GCA_025934915.1 Nitrospira sp. | reverse complement strand
TGCGCGAAACCTGTGGGGTATCCCGATTTCGTCGGTCGAATTTCGAGTCGCCCACCCTGCGCAGCACGCAGCGCCGCCGCGAGTTCCGGTGATTGTTTGACGATTTCACGAAGATTCGCTTCAAACACACTCATAGCAGGACGTTCTCCCGATCGTCCATCGATATGCAGCGTTTCCAGACGGCTATTCGATCGTCGACGGAGACATTCGATTGGCCAGGGCGCGAGTAACTCATTCCCCACGTATCGACATGCCCCTCCCATAACTGCCAGCCGGGACACTCCGTCAATTGTGGGGCACTCGTCTGGGCGACGATGAAATCGAGGCTTTCGTCGATCGGCCAGGTGGCCGGAGCAAATGTCGACGCCTGCCAGACCCAATGTTGGTCTCCGTACGGACCGGTTTCGTGGACACGTGCACGCGCAAAATATAAACCGAGCGTTCGGCACCCGACAGCGGCCGCAAGATGCAGAGAGCCCGTATCGCTGCCGATCGTCCAATGGCAGCGGGAGAGCAGCAGGGCCAGTTGCAGCAGATTCGTATGACCCGTTGCATCCCAAACACGCCCCCACAATAATGGCGAAATGGTCTCTTGAATGGCGCGGCTGCGTCCGATCTCACCACTGCTTCCGATGAGAACCACACGGATGGCAGTATGGGCGTTCAGAAGCGCAGTGATCCATCGTGCCCAAATCGCAGGGGGCAGGCAGCGGGCAGGGTCTCCGGCTCCTATGATCACAGCCACCCAGTGATATCGAGGATCGCCGACTTTCTCTAGACTTCCTGGAAGATCGGAAGCGTGAGGGGTAATTCGAGGCACTCTACCAGGGGGCATGACGCCACACAAACCGCAGAAGGCATCGGCGAGGTGGACATGATTCGCACTCCGGTCTCTGGCGACCTTCCTGAGATAAGTACCCCAAGGCGGAAGATTCTCAGATAACGGTCCGGCCGAGCCCGGTCCGACAACCCGCCTGCCGAGCAGATGCGCCGCCAAAATGGCACGGGGATGCTGATTGAGGTTGTACACGGTATCGTAGGTCTGCGCGGCCAATTGATGTACGTGGTCTTGCGCTGCCGTCATCGTTGAATCGGGAGAATTGGTCCAACCTAACGCCCACTGTTGCCACTGATCCGCCTCCCATGGAACGGCTCTTGCCGTTCCGGGGAACAACAATACGATATCGGTCAACGTTTCGGCGAGGATGCGAGCAAAATCTGAAGGTGTTCCTCTGCGTCCACCAAGTTCTGCTGTTCCAGCAACGTACGGATCAGCGCGAGACGTTCGCCAGGCGCATCAACCAGCGCCAAATAGCGCGAGAGGAACCGCACACGTAAGACCGGCTCTTTCATCTTCTCGGCAACCATGACGCCCCAGGACAAGACAAATCGGTCGTTCGGCCAATCATCGACCATCCCGAGCTCCCACATGACCGCCGTCCAATCCTTTTTCAGCGCAGCCGCTTGCAGTGCCGCGACATGCGCCCAGGCGGCTCGCTCATGGATGTCGCTCATCGGCTCCAATTGCGTCGGGAATTTTGCATCCCGAGAGCCGCTGACTAATTTGAAACCATCTGTGTGATAGTGCAAATCTTCATCAGCCAGCCACCAATGAGCGCCCCATCGTTCCTCAAGCAGTCGACTGTTGTGCTCGTCGTGGCTATTCCTGCCGGAGGTCTGGCTTTCCAAGTGATACAACACACTGCGCGGCTGATAGATGACGTGATAGCCTTTCTCCCGAATCTTCAGACAGAGATCCACGTCTTCGAATCCATTGATGAAGCCTTCATCGAACCCCGACACATCCTCAAAAACCTCCCGACGAATCAACATGCAGGCCGCCGTGACTGCCAGGAATTCGCGTCGCTGATTGACGGCTGGAATGGCACTCGAGGCCGATCGATAGATGTGATAGGCGCTTCGATGCGACCGCATAAACACGACGCCGGCATGTTGGATGGATCCGTTTGCAAAGAGCAGTTTGCTGCCCACCACGCCGACTTCCGGATGCATTTCCACCTCATCCACTAACGGATTGAGCCACTGTGATTGTGGAACTGTGTCGTTGTTTAGAAACACCAGGTACTTGCCGCGTGCCACCCTTGCGCCTTGGTTGCATCCTTTGGCAAATCCGAGGTTCTGCTCGTTCCTGATGATGTGCACATTGCCTTTGAGCTCGGCCAAAAACTCCTTGGTTCCATCATCGGATCCGTTGTCGACGACGATGACCTCGAACGTTACATCGGTCGTCACAGCCGCCAACGAGGACAGACATTGCTTGGTCAATTCGATTTTGTTCCAGACAGGAATAATGATGGAGCACGTAAAAGCCGTCGCCGGCTGCAGAAGCGCGTGATACTCCACTAGGGCCCGATCCTGCATCTCCCGCACGCCGGGAATTGCTTTTGAGGCTTCACGATACTTTTCGTAGATAATCGCAGCCGTTCGCGGGAAATCCGGACGGCTGCTGCTGGTCATGGACGAGCCGTCGGTCCGCCAAGTGAACTCCGCAGTCACCTTCTTAAGATGCTTGAACGGATAACGGCGTGAAATCCTGATCCAGAGATCCCAGTCTTCGTGAGAGGTCAGTGACTCATCGAACAAGCCTGATTCTTCAAGACAGGCTCGTTCGTGCATCACCGTCAAGACGGGAAAATAATTGGAGATGAGCAACCGGGCGGCGTCGAAGTCATAGGAATAGGGAATGTCTCGGCTGGTCTCGATGTACCGGTCTCCCTGAAGCTGTTCGTGTACCCGCCAGGCGTCGGTGTAGGCAACACACTCGTCATGCGTTTCCAAGTAATTAACCAGCGTCTCCAGATGATCAGGAAGGAATCGATCATCATCGTCCAGGTAGGTAATATATTTTCCGCGTGCGAGCTTGAGCCCCGTGTTGCGAGCGGCCGCCAAACCCCGATTGGCCGCATGCCGGACATAGGTGATCCGCCCACCGGTGTTCATGCCGATCAGCTCAGATTCCGCGCTGGCACCATCATCGTTGATCACGATGATCTCAACATTCTGATACGTTTGGGCCAGGACGCTTGCTATGGCGCACCGTAGTTGTTGGACTCGGTTATGCGTCGGCATAATGACCGACACCATCGGAAATTCTCGGTCCGGCGTCCCCAACGCTTTCGCTGACGGAACACAAGACAGGCAATTCGACCGAGACGTCTCTCCGCCGCTCTGCTCAGTCTTGTGCTGCACAATCGCCGAAATTTTTCCGTCATAATACTGCGCATTAAAGACCCTGTCGGAAATAGGATCGAGCTTATGGAGCAATTCCTGATCCTCTGGTGCCTGCCTGAGAAGGATGAACCCTTCGTCTACGTGCTCTCCCGCTACGATCCGCCGCATCAGTTGAAGGTTATGATCGAATGCGAGCGGCATCTTCGTCGTCTGGTGGATGAATCGAAAGCAGGTCTCCGCCTTGTTATAGAGGCCAAACAGGGCCAGCAGTACCCCCAGGTTGTTGTTCGCTTCCGGTCCATCGCTTCGTTCCACGAGCGCCTGACGGAATTCCTCCAGCGCAAGATGGAGGCACGGAATATTAGCCGTCAGTAGAAGAAGACCGAAATCCACATGCGCGCCGTACCGTGCTCTTTGCTGGTCCGCGCACTCCGACAATTCCGGATACAGATCTTGAATGCCGAATCTCGCCCGCATGGCGCTCAGAAGTCTGACCGTTTCCGGCCCCGTCTTGCTGGTGGGGCCGGTGGAAATGCCTTGCGGGTGAATGCGGTATTGGACCAACTTTTTGTCCATATACTCGAAGCGGAGGCGGGCGCCGGCGGCCTTGAGCCAGAACTGATAGTCCGGGCAAAAGCCGGTTTCGAAACCACCGAGCTCCTCGATCATACGGCGCCGGATAAGCGCCGTCGGATGCGGCACGATGTTTTTGCGAAACAGGGTGCGCAGCAAATTTCTTGGCGTGAAAACCAAGGACTCCTGAAACCGGAAGTCGGTCGCGAGTGTCTGTCCCTCCGCATCGATGTGGAAACCGTCCGAAAACATAATGTCGACGGCGGGATCGTCCTTCAGCGCAGCCATTTGGGCCGAGAGCTTTCCGGGCATGAAGACATCGTCGGCGCCGATGAACGCGACATACTCGCCGGCTACATAACCCATGCAGGTGTTCAGCAACCGGTCGAAGGCCGTCCCGGACTGCGCAATATTGCTGTGGTAAATGTATCGGATTCGTGGGTCGCGCGCGTACCTCATTGCGATGTCCCGTGTCTGATCGGTGGATCCATCGTCGAACAGCACCAATTCCCAATCAGTGAACTCCTGGCCCAGCACCGATTGGATGGTGTGATCGAGGTAGCGCTCACCATTGAAGACAGTGCAGAGAACTGAGACGCTTGGCCGTTTGGTCGACGGTACTTCAATGCCTCGATGATCCGGCTTCCGGACAGGCCGCATCGTACTCATCCTCCGGTCCTCACTGGATGTGCATGGAGCAGGGTGGCTTCGTGCAGACTCTCGGCCACTTGTTGCTGTTCTTCTCTCGTCATACCGGGAAACAAAGGAAGCAGAACCGAATGATCCCGCCTCAGTTCCGTGTGCGCCAGTTCGCTTCCCTTTCGCCACGGCTCTTTCTCATATGCCGGCTCCAGATGCGCGCACATGATCCCTCTCCTTGTCGTAATGCCGCGGTTCAAGAGCAATTGCATAATACGTTCCTGATCGCCATCTTGAGGCAGGCCCACACAGTAGCTTTGCCAGTTGCTGCGAGCCCAGGCCGGTTCGTGTGGCTGCACACAGGCCGTTCGTTCGGTAAGGAGATAATGATAGTGCTCGGCCAACACGCGACGCCGGCGAAAAATCTCCGGCAGTTTGGCAAGTTGCGCCCGTCCAATCGCCGCCTGGAGATCCGTCATTCGGTAGTTGAAGCCAAGCTCGTCATACGTTTCAAACACCACTCGGCTCGCGTTATGCCGCTGCCGATCTGTAATAGTCATGCCGTGCTGGCGCCATAATCGGAACAGCCGGTCATACTCCGGATTGGAGGTGGTCAACATGCCGCCTTCCCCCGCCGTAATCACCTTTCGGGGATGAAACGAAAAGCAGGCGATATCTCCATGCGGCCGGCCGATACGTTCCCAACGCCCATTCAGACAGATCTCACTCCCGATCGCGCAGGCGGCGTCTTCAATCAATGTGATCCCATGTCTACGGACGACCGGCAGGATCGCGCCAAGATCGCAGGGCATGCCCATCTGATGCACGCAGAGGACCGCCTTGGTCCGCGAGGTGACTGCGGCGGCGATCAGGGCCGGATCGATATTGAAGCCGTCCTTCTCGATGTCGATAAAGACCGGCACGGCGTCGCAATAACGGATACTGTTGGCGGTCGCGATGAACGAATGGCTGACCGTGATCACCTCGTCACCCTGACCGACCCCGACTGCACGGAGAGCGAGATGCAGCGCGGTGGTACAGCTGGAGACGGCACACGCATAGGAAGCTGAAACGGCTGCGGCAAATTCCTGTTCAAAGGCTTCCACCTGGGGGCCTTGGGTGAGCCAGCCGGAGTGAAGAACGGCCTCAACAGCAGAATGCTCTTCCTGGGTAATAGACAGTTTCGTCAAGGGAATCGGCATCGTTTGCGAGCGCCTCGGTTAAGCGGCAGCCTGTGCGAGTGTGCCTTGCCACCAATCGACCAAGTGGCGTAGGCCGGTTTCCAAATCGGTTTCAGCGTGAAACCCAATCAGTCGGGCCGCTTTCTTTGTGGACGCCAGGCGGCGAGACACAGGATTGACCGCTCGGGCCGGACCATGCTCAGGCGTGAGTCGAGACCCCATCACTGCGAGGAGTTGCCTTGCCAAGTCGTTCAAGCTGGTCTCGACACCGCTGGCAATATTGAATACCTGATCAGTTACTGGAGATTGAGCTGCCAAAAGGTTCGCTCTCGCGATGTCCTCCACGTAAACGAAGTCCATCGTCTGGTTCCCATCTCCCAGAATAAGCGGCGGTTGTCCCTGTGAAATCCGTTCCATCCAGCGAATGAGCACTTCCGTATAAGCCCCGTGCACGTCCATACGTGGCCCATACACGTTAAAGTAACGGAGAGCCACATAGTTCAACCCGTACATGTCGTTGAAACTGCGCAACAGTCCTTCATTGAACGATTTGGCAACGCCGTAGAGCGTACGGTTGAAATATGGATGATGGGTTTCGTCCGTCGGAAACTTCTCTGCCAAACCATAGATCGATGCCGATGAGGCTGCGATGACCTTTTTCACTCTCGCGTCGACAGCCGCCTCCAGCACGTTGTACGTGCCGTCGGCGAGCACCTCTAACGCCAAACGCGGCTCTTGAGCGCATTGCGTAATACGAATGGCCGCCTGGTGGAAGATCACGTCCACATCTTTTGTCACACGTGCCAGGAGAGCACGGTCGCGAATATCGCCTTCCACGAACGAGACGCCCTTGTGCGCCAAGAGGTGGGCGACGTTATCTCGCTTCCCACGAGATAAATTGTCGAATAGTATCAGCCCCTCGACACCTTCGCGGATTAGCTGATCCGCGATGTGTGAACCGATCAAGCCCGCCCCGCCTGTGATCAGCACTCTTCCTAAGCTCATGATTCGCTCCCCTATGCCGCGCTGCGCCCAATGGAAGCCAACGGCACCATACCACCGTTCATCGCTGAGACCGGCAGTGGCGGCGGCTGGTCGGCAACCTTCCGCTTGCCCATCACTGCATCCACCGCCAGTTCGAATCCCCATTCCCACCGCATGCCCATCCAATCGGTGCACGGCCCACATAAATCATGCGCGTCTGCATAACGCTTCTCCATATGGGCCTGCCGCAAGCGCGCGTATTCTTCGCTGTGCCAGAGGTCTCGGATCGAATGTGTCCCGATTGTGCCGACCACCGTTTTTTCCAACCAGTCGACGACGCAGAACCGGATAGACCCATCGCTGCCGATGGTAATGCGTTTCCAAAATTGCGGGCAGGGCCAACGCTCGACGCCGCTCATTTGATCGACGACCGTGCCGGGCTTCTGCGGGGTCAGCCCTAGGTTGGACAGGTAGCCGCGGACGATGACCCGGTCCACTAGAGGCGTCCAGTACTTCACGAACTCGTCCACCTCTTCTTGTGTAATCTCCAGCTGGACGATGATGCTCAGCATGATCTTGGTCGTAACCTTCATCTTGTCACGCAGATATAACAGTCGATGGATGTTCGACCAGACTCTGTGATAATCCGCCCCCACGCGCACCCGTTCGTACGATTCTTTTCTCGCTGCATCGAGGCTGATGTCGATAAGATCGATGCCGATCTCCAATAAGCGCTCCATCATGGTTTTGCGCGGTAGGCGCTTCCCCTGCTCGATGGCCGGATTATCCAGCAACACGCCGTTGGTCGTGAGACCGACCGGTGTGACACCTTTGGCTTTGGCATAGGCAGTTTGATCCAGAAACTGCGGATGGATCAGCGCCTCGCCGTCCGGCGAATAGCGCAGCAACGTGATGGGATACTGGGCGATTTCGTCGATAGCTTTCGTGTAGACATCCCAGGACATGTAGGTGGCATGAAAATCCGGACGATCAGGAAAGCCTTGGCCCTGCGGGCAATGGACGCAGCGGAGATTGCACACATTCGTGTTCTCTAGCGTAATGATGGAGGGAAACTCCTTTGCGGCCGGAGTGGCGAAGTCATAAACAGGAAGTGGTCGCTTCATGCTGCTCTCCTTTCAACCAAGCCCTTTTGAAAACGTTTCTGTTCGAACCCGGTTTCAAAGACTCCGAACGGCACCACGTAATGCCACGGGTAGTGCCGGCGGAGGTCATCAGCATACAGCGCTGCGAGGCGGGCACGATCCCCGATCATGCGCGTGACGAAATAGTAGGAGCGGTCGATGCTGCCCCACTGCCGCTTGTACTCGTACACGCCGCAGTGTTTCTTCGCAGAAGACTGCCAGTTGTACACCGTCAATCCCTGCCCCTTGGCCCAATCGATGGAATAGTCGGTATTAAGGAAATTTGGTGCGAGCTTCTCCCAAGCGCTGTCGAAGCTGAGCATGAACACGTCCATGATTCGGCGGTGATAGACGTAAAAACCTCCCGACACCACCTGATTGTTCATCTTGAGCAAGACGAGTTGCGCCTTTCCCTTGGGCACTAAGCAGTGGAACAGGTTTTCGAACAGCCGGTACTCCAGCGGTGTCGCGCCGATCTCTCGATGCCGCTTTTCATGGATGCGGTACCATTCAGCCAGTTCGATTTCCGTCTTACAGAAACCGACTGTAAAGCCCGCCTTGCGCCCACGATTCACGTTGTTCCGATGGCCGTGATTGCGGTGCGTCGGACGATCGAGCGGCACATGCTGTGTGAAATTCTCCAGGATAAAGTCCGGCGCCAGATACCGCTCATACCGATCGAGATCGTCGATAAAGGGATTCGTGATCAGGCTGAGCGTGAGACAGCGGTGCTTGTCCGCCACCTCGACTGCCCGTTCTAATAAGAGCCGATACACTTCTGCGATGACGTCCGGCGTTAATCCGGGCCGATGAAAGACGCCGCCAAACGGTCCAGGCTGAGGCACGGATGTGAGAATATTCCCAGTGGCCGTTTCAAAAAGATAGAGCGGGAGCCCAGCCAGATCCTCTATCCCATCCGTGCACAGAAGAAAAAGTGGTCGGTCCGGGCCGAGACTTGAAATCGCCCGGCACCAATCCATCGATTGCTGGATACAGGCGTCGGGACATTCGTCGAAGAGCCGCTCGTAGCGGGCAACCGACGAAGAATCCGCATGGTCGATGTCAATGACCTGCAACATGGCCCTCCAAAGGCAACCGCTGCTGCTCTGTCGCCAGACGACGCAACACAGCCGCCACCTCGTCGACATGCCCGTCCGGCATCTCGGGGTACAATGGCAACGACAGCACTGTTGCCGCCGCCTCTTCCGCTATCGGGAATTGGCCCAACCGGTATCCTAATGCCGACGCCCACGGCTGCAAATGGACAGGGACAGGATAGTGGATCCCCGTCTGGATACCGGCTTCCTGCAGGCGCGATTGCAGTCGATCCCGTTCACGCACCCGAATCACGTAGAGATGGTAGACGTGGTTGCCGTAAGCGGCACGTTCTACATGCCCAAGGCCGAGATTGTTCAGTCCAACGTCATAGCGCGCGGCCAGTTCACTCCGCCGTTTGTTCCAGGACTCAAGATGGCGCAATTTGACGCGAAGAGCTGCACCCTGGATTCCGTCCATGCGGTAGTTGAAGCCCAGATACTCGTGATGATATTTCCGCGCAGCCCCCCAGTCGCGCAGCATCCGAAGTTTGTGGTCTGCTTCTTCATGACGAGTCGTGACAAGGCCTCCCTCGCCGCATGCTCCAAGATTCTTGCCGGGATAAAAGCTGAAGCAGCCGAAATCACCGATGGAGCCGACCGCTTTTCCCTTGTAGCGAGCCCCATGCGCCTGGCAGGCATCCTCGATAACCGTCAGTTGATGCGCGTGAGCGATGTCCAAGATGGGATCGAGATCCGCTGGTTGCCCATAGAGATGGACGGGGATCACGGCCTTCGTCTTGGTCGTGATGGATCTTGCCAATTGCTCGGGGTTCATCGTGAGCGTCCCAGGATCGACATCCACAAACCGAGGCGTCGCACCGGCGTATCGTATGGCAGCCGTGGTTGCGACAAAGGTAAATGGCACGGTAATGACTTCGTCGCCTGGCTTCACGCCGGCGGCTAATAAGGCCACATGCAGTGCGCTGGTGCCGGAGTTCACGGCGACGGCATATCTCGCCTGAACGAATCGGGCGAAGTCCTGCTCGAACGAGATGACCTCTCCCCCCAACACATACTGACCGCTTTCAAGAACCGACAGCACGGCAGGTTCAAGCTCTTCTTTTAACAAACGGTACTGTGTAGCCAGATCCGAAAACGGGATCATGCCGCCACCTTCATATGATGCAATTCGATCGGCGCCCCGCGCTGTGCCAGTGAGAGCGTGGCGGCTTCGAGAATCTCCACGACCCTGGCGCCGGCTTCTCCACTCGTGATCGGGACCTTCGATTGTCCGATGCAGTCGAGAAAATGTCTCGCCTCGCATCGAAGCGCTTCCGTGTTGTCGAGCTGAGGGGCCCACATATCGCCGGCCCGATAGCCGACCAGCATCTGATACACTTTTTCGCTGTGCTTGCTTTGCGACTGACGCGTCACACCTTTGTCGTATACTTTGACCTTTTCGCTGGGCTCCACATCGTCGTACATGATCATTTTCTTGCTGCCGCCGATCAACGTGCGACGGACTTTGACGGGGGCAAGCCAATTGACGTGTATATGCGCCAAGAGACTGGAGTCATAGAAGAGCGTAAGATAAGCGATATTATCCGGCTGACCTGGAAAGTGTGTGATTCCGGTGGCTGAAACAGCCCGTGGCCTCACCGGAAGCAGATACTCCATGATGGAAAGATCGTGCACGGCGAGATCCCACAAGACGTTCACATCGTGTTGAAAGAGTCCGAGATTGACCCGAACTGAATCGTAGTAATACAGATCGCCGACCTCACCAGCATCGATCAATTCCTTTATCTTTCCTACGCTACCGGAATAGACGAACGTGTGATCCACCATGAGCACGAGGCGCCGTTTCTCGGCTTCGTCGATCAACTGCCACGCTTGCTCGCTTGTCATGGCGAGCGGCTTCTCAACGAGCACATGCTTGCCGGCCCTCAGAGCTTCCATGGCCAACTGATAATGTGCTGACACAGGCGTCGCAATCACGATTGCATCCACGACCGGAGACCGGATCAGTTCGGCGGGGTCTTGCATGATGCCGATTCCTGGATAGCGCGAGGCTGCGAGAGCCAGCCGTTCCATCCGCAGATCGCTTACCGCCAGGACACGTGAGTCTGCCATCTCATGGAAGTTTCGAACGAGATTAGGTCCCCAATACCCGAACCCTATGACTCCGATGCCGATCATGCCAACTGCTCCTTCCGATGCCGTGCCGCGACTCGGGCAGGCACACCCATCACAGTGGCCCGAGGCGGCACGTCGTGCGTGACGACTGCGCCTGCACCGACCTGAGCGTCTTTTCCAATGGTCACTCCGCAAAGAATCACCGCTCCACTCCCGATCGATGCGCCGCGCTGGACGAGCGTGCCTATGACGCTCCAGTCTTGTTCCGTTTGAAGGCGACCGTCAGTTGCGGCACGTGGATAGCGATCATTGATGAACAAGACTCCGTGGCCTACGAAGACCTCATCCTCGATCGTCACGCCTTCGCACACAAACGAGTGCGAGGAGATTTTGCATCGACGACCGATGCGCGCTTGTTTCTGGATTTCAACGAATGCACCGATCTTCGTCCCTTCTCCGATCCGGCACCCATAGAGGTTGACTAACTCAGGATGGTGGATGACAACTCCCTCGGCGAGCAATACAGTGGGACTAATAGGCATGCTAGCCACTCCTCTCGCACCTCCATGTAACAAGTTGTGTGCCAAATGAAATCGGTGGAGATTCGGAGGAAAATGGAGGATCCATGTGAGTGGCGCTGGCAGCCATAGGCAAGTCTTGCCTAGAGACAGACGGAAAGATCTACCCTATCGGACTCACCTCGGCTCGTTGCACAATCGAGCGGTTTCTACAATGGGAATGACGCTATCGTTTTTTTGTGTCGTCCACTGTTCGATAGCGTTTCGGACGGACCCGCCCCACCCACGATATTCGATGTACTCGAGTTCGTTGAATCGAAACTCGATACCGACCATCTCACTGCCCTCCCGCAGGTCGACATTCTTCGCGATCCCCGTCCAGGTTCGTGATATGCCCCAACCCAGGAAGTTCGAACTCCAAGCGCACAGTTGCTCCCGAACGCAGCCAAGCAGGCCTTCGGACCAAGGCTACACTGCATCCTCCCTTGCTGAGGTCCTTTAACAAACCCCCGAAATAGTTGCTGCCCGGTAGCATGGATTCGGAGGCGCTGTGATGATCGGCTCTCATCAATACGACTGGTTCGGTGGTTGATACACGAAGATGTTTGCGCAGATGCATTTCCTCCACGGTCTTCGGATAGGCGATGAACAGCAACGGCACCGGCAAGATAATCGCATCGCGTATTTCACTGCGATAGCCGACCAGCTTGCCGTCACGAAGATAACTGACAGCGCAAGGAGTGCCTCCGGCAATCGCCTGATCATGGCCGAGCTGAATCGGCCATTCGCAAATAAGCCATGCGTGATCTTTCCAGCCGAGAAGCGTCGTGCCGTACATGACCTTCTGCTGACCAAGGGCAAGGGATAGTTTCAGCGGGAGTCCGACCGACAAGAATGATGCCGCGGACGGAACAGACACGACGATCTCGTTCATATCCATCGCTCCAGGATAGAGCCGATATGAACCGACTCTGATGAACTCTATCGGAATGTCACAGATAGATCTTGAGATGAACGGACACGATGGAGAGCTTCGGCTCAGAACTGATTCCAACGCAGCCTGATTACAGACAATGATCAAGTTCGGCGCAGGCTTCGCCGATAACACCGTGAATCTCTATTCCGTCGGCAGTCCGATCGACTTCCCCCTTTGATCCGGAGCCCAAAGACCTATGGCGACAAGACGTATCGCGATCGAGCAGCTCATTCCCGGCATGTTCATCATAGAGATGGATGTCCCGTGGTATCGAACCCCATTTCTCTCCCATAAACGGCTGATCAAGGACCTGGAGACCATCCAACTCATGAAGCAGCATGGGATCAAGATGGTGACCATCAATACCACCAAAGGGTCCGATCTCCCGCCGACCCCCTCAACGAATATACAGCACGTTGCGGGCCAACATGCGACCAACTCGGATGTCCCCGCTCCTCCTGAGCAAAAGGCCCCACACGCACCTGCGGCGAAATCCGACGATCCTTCCGCTACCGTGATCTACGCACAAGCTCAAGAAGCGGTTGAGCGGATCTTCGACGATCTGGAACAGGGAATTCCTCCGTCTCCTGAAGCGACCAAAGCCATCGTGTCGAAGGTGATGGTGCAAATTCTCAGTGATCGCGCCGCGATGGCCACTCAGGTCGCCATTCACAAAATTAAGCAGTTCGACCGCTCCCTGACGGCTCATGCGCTGGACACCTGCATCTTGTCACTCGTAGTGGCCATTGAGAGCGGGTTGGATCAATCGACGCAAGAACAGGTCGGCATGGGCGCGTTGCTCCATGACGCTGGGTATGTCCGCCTCCCGCGCAATCTCGTTCGTAAGCGGGAAGAATGCAGCGGACAAGATAAGACCCTTCTCGAACAACATTGCAAGCTAGGCGTCGCGCTCCTCTCCGAGCATCCCGGCATGCACAAGGATGTTTTACGCATCGTCAGGGAGCATCATGAGCGGGCCGATGGAAGCGGGTTCCCAGCCGGTCTAAGAGGCGACACAATCGCGCATCTCGCTCAGATCGTCGGCATCGTCGATGTGTATGACAGCATGGTCAGTCGGCGCGGGACGCGTCCGGCTATGATTCCACACGACGCCGTTCGGCAACTCTTCTTGGCCGCGGAACGAGGACAGTTCGCAAAATCTCTCGTGGAACTCATGATTCGGAGCATCGGCGTTTACCCAGTCGGAAGCCTCGTCAGACTCAATACCGGCGAACAAGCGGTCGTCGTCGGAGTCAACCCCCAACAACGACTCAAACCCCTGGTCAAAATCACGACCGACCCACATGGAGGCGCTTATGCCACGCCCATCGAGGTGGACCTGGCTACACCATCTCCCGACCATTCGGTCCGAACCGTGCTGCGTGTCTTAGACCCGGCCCAAGAACGTGTCAACATCGGCATACACCTGGATCAAACCCTCTCACGGGCCGCATGATGAAGCTGTCTAGAGGAAATCGAAAACGCAACCGCCGTCGACTTGCAGCCTCGCTTCTGACGGCTTCCACGGGCCCCGAGCTTCTCGAAGGGCTTCCGCTGGCCGTCGTCATTCTCGATAGTGATTTCACCATATTGGCCGTTAACCGTGAGGGCCATCGGTTGCTTGGGCCACGGTTTTCTTCTTCCACGATCCGATCCTTTCCATCCCTGTGGTCGAGGCTCACCCAGTCCGACACAACCATCATGACGGCGCAGCTGAACGGAGTGCTGAAAAGCCGACGTCCGACTTCTGTAACGCAACATCTGCTCTTGCGGAAAGCCACCCGCCCCGTTCCGGCAGAATGGACTTGTGCACCCGGTATGTTCAATGGAAAGACCGTGCTGACTGTCAGTATTCGAGACTTGTCCCATGAACTGGAATTGAAGCAAGATCGCGATCGGCTGGTCGCGATCGCGGAGGAAAGTCCCTTACCGATGATCGAACTGGACCGGCAGATGAGTCTGCTGTATGCCAATCCTGCGATGATCTCCCTGCTCACCCGATTCGGGTACAGCCACGAAGGATTTCCCAACGTCGCCCCTCACAGCCTTCCTGACATCGTGCGACGCTGTCTCGCCACAGGTCATGTGTTTCGTGATGAGGCAGTTGTACTCCCAGAAGCCTGTTTTTCATGGACCTTTTGCCCGGTTCTCACTCATGGCATCGTGCGTGGCTATGCCACCGACATGACGAGCGTCCACAAGACACAGCAGGCGCTCCATCTCTCCGCCGATCAACTTCGCCGGAGTAACTGTCGTTTGGACCAAGCTTTGGACGAGGCCAAGGAATCGGCGCGCGTCAAGACGGCATTTCTCGCGACCGTCAGCCATGAACTACGTACCCCCATGAACGGGGTGATCGGCATGACAAGCCTGTTGATGGAGACCCCATTGACCTCTGAACAGCAGTCCTACGCCGAGACCATTCGGCAATGCGGCGAAGCGCTGCTGCAGCTGATCAACGA
>JAICWG010000284.1 GCA_025934915.1 Nitrospira sp. | reverse complement strand
CACTACGGCGACGAAGTGCTGAAGGTGTTGGAAGTCTCGTGACTGACTAGCGTGATGTATCTGAGGACCAGGAGCGACATGGCCTTCATGTTGACCCATTCATGAAGCCAGTCAGGTTTACCTCACATGCCGAGGAGAAATTTGGTATCCTGTCTGCGCATGGATGTGTGGTCACTCGGGCTCAGGTATTGGAGATCCTGAATCATCCGGACAAGATCGTCGCAGGGTATAAGGGAAGAACAATTGCGCAGGGCTCGCTCAGCCAAGATCACCTGCTGAATGTCGTCTTTGTGGAAACCGAGGCAGAGATCATCGTGGTGACGTTCTATCCCGGAAGGAGGGCACGATATGAAGGTGCAATATAACCGCGGGGACGATGTCCTAACGATCCATCTGTCGGATGGCATGATTGACCATGCCGAGGAGACGGATGGGATTATCGTTCATTTCTCACCGGATGATCATCCTGTATTGCTCGAAGTGCTAGAGGCCAGCGACTTCCTGTCCCGGTTGACGAAAATCACTGCCACGGCTGAGCCTGGCCGCGTGGTGCCCCTCTGAGAGTGAGCTCTCGCTTCTCGCGTGCCATGTTTCCCAATCCTAAGCCCGGGACGATCGCTTCCACTACGATGATGGAGCGCAGAAGGTCTTCACAGTGTGAGGTCGCGTGGCCTTGAGGTGGTCCGTCAAGGTACAATACCGCGTGAACGCTATGACGAAGAGTCGACAATCGATGGGCACTTGGCGTTAAGAAGGCGGCATGAACAATCAACGCTCGCTGGATGAAACGACATTGCAGACGATCGTGCAGCGGATCGTTGCCGTGGCCAAGCCGGATAAGATTATCATGTTCGGCTCCGCTGCTCGTGGTGAGATGGGCCTCCACAGCGATGTGGACCTTCTCGTGGTCAAGCGGGGACAGTTCCATCGCGGCCACCTTGTTGAAGACATCTACATGAACCTCATCGGCGTTGGACAGGCGGTGGATGTGATTGTGGTGACGCCTGAGGAAATCGAACGGTACAAGGATCGTGCGGCCCTGGTCATCTATCCGGCGGTTCGCGAGGGCAAGGTCGTCTATGCCGCCTGAGCGCCGCCCACCCGACGATCCGATCGAATGGTTGAACCGAGCCAAAAGTAATCTCGCCAGAGCTACCGTCGACATCAATCTTGAAGATCTTTGCTTCGACGCGCAGCAGGCTGCGGAAAAGGCGATCAAAGCCATGCTCCTGTTTCGCGGCGTCGTATTTCCCTTCGTGCACGATTTGGCCGAGTTGGTCACGGTGCTTCAGCACAGCGGCCAGGAGGTTCCTACATTCATCGCCGAAGCAGCCCGGCTGACTCGCTTTGCTGTGGAGACGCGGTATCCCAGCCTCGCCGAGGCGGTGACACGCGAGGACTACGATCGGGCTGTAGCTATAGCGGAAGAGGTGGTTCGTTGGGTGGAAAAGCATATGTCGGGCAAGGGATGAAGCCGTGCTGAATACAAAAGCAGACCTTCCCAAACTCAAGACCGGCAAGATCGCCATCAAAGTCATCAACCACTACGGCGACGAAGTGCTGAAGGTGTTCGAGGTGTGAGGTCGAGTGGCCTTGGGGCGGTCAGTTAAGGCACTCACGATCGCTAGTGACTCGGGCTGCCACTAATCGCTCGGATCTGGCGTCTCGACAGGGGAGCCCCGCTCCTGATACCCTCTCTTCCCATGGCTCGCAAACCCTCCCAATCCGGCTCTTCCCGCGCTTCCCGTGAGCAACAGCCGCTTCTTGAACCAAAGCCGTCTGTGGATCCATCAGCGTCGTTAGAAATTTACGACACCACCTTGCGCGACGGCGCTCAGGCGGAGGATGTCAGCTTTTCGGCGGAGGACAAAGTCCTCATTGCGCAAAAGTTGGATAGCCTCGGCGTTCATTTTATTGAAGGCGGCTGGCCCGGAGCGAATCCGAAAGACATCGAATTCTTTCGGATGATCAAGACCATTCCCTTAAAGCATGCCGAAGTCATCGCGTTCGGTTCTACGAGGAAAGCCGGCAATACTGCCCGTAAGGACCCTAATCTTCAGGCATTGCTTGGTGCCGAAACCAAGACGATCACTCTGTTCGGGAAAACCTGGTCCTTCCATGTGACGGATGCCCTCGGGATCTCGCTGGTTAAGAATCTGGAGCTAATCGCCGATTCCATCGCGTACCTCTACGGGAAGGGACGCCGGGTGTTCTACGATGCGGAGCATTTCTTCGACGGGTACAAGACCAATCCCGAGTATGCGCTTGCCACCATCAGAAAGGCGGTAGAGGCCGGAGCTCAGCGAGTGATCCTGTGTGATACCAATGGTGGAACGATGCCGTGGGAAATTCGCGAGATCTGCTGTGTGGTTCAACGAGAATGCCCGGTTCCGCTCGGCATTCACGCTCATAACGATTGCGAAATGGCCGTGGCTAATTCCCTGGTGGCGATCGAGACCGGCATCGTTCAGGTGCAGGGGACGATCAATGGGATTGGCGAGCGATGTGGAAACGCGAACCTTTGTTCGATCATTCCCAATTTAGAGTTGAAGATGAAGCGGCCTGCCTTGGCCGATCGCTTGAGCCATCTGAAAGATGTGTCGGGCTTCGTCACCGAAGTCGCGAATCTGATGCCGAACAAGCATCAACCCTATGTCGGCGATGCCGCGTTTGCTCACAAAGGCGGGGTGCATATTCATGCGGTGCTGAAGAATGCGGCTACCTACGAACATGTCGATCCGGCCAAAGTCGGGAATCGACAGCGGATGCTGATCTCCGACTACGGAGGACGGAGCGGTCTACTCGATAAGCTTGAAGCCTATGGCATCAAGCTTCCAAAGAACCATTCCAAGGTCGACGAACTGATCCATACGCTGAAAGACCATGAGAACCAGGGCTATCAATTCGAAGGCGCCGAAGGATCGTTCGAATTGCTGATGCGAAAGGCGATGGGGAGCCATAAGCCCTCGTTTCAATTGCTCGGATTTCGCGTGATTGTCGAAAAGAAACAGGAGGATGGTACGCCCCTTTCCGAGGCTACGGTGATGGTCAAGGTCGGCGACGTGGTCGAACATACGGCGGCTGTCGGGACCGGACCGGTCAATGCGCTCGATCATGCGTTGCGCAAGGCATTGGAAAAATTCTACCCCCAGCTTCGAGAAGTGAAGCTGCTCGATTATAAGGTGCGCGTGCTGGCGGCCAATCGAGGCACCGAATCAAAAGTGCGTGTCTTGATCGAATCGGGTGACCACAAAGATAAGTGGGGGACGGTCGGGGTCTCGGAAAACATCATTGAGGCGACGTGGCAGGCTCTCGCAGATAGCATCGAATACAAACTTCTAGACAAGGACTAGGCTCTGTTGACATTCATTTCATCCAGATGAGGGCAGCGGCGAGATAGATGAGCGCAGCGACGTTTCTGGCGCGTGTGCAGGATCTCGTGGCGACGCCTCTGTCATGTTTGAGTGTGTTG
>JAICWG010000011.1 GCA_025934915.1 Nitrospira sp. | reverse complement strand
TGTTCCTCGCGCCCTATTCCCCCGACCTCAACCCCATCAAGCAGGACTTCGCCGCTCTGAAGAAGCGCCGGGAGTATCAGGAGCAGGCCACCCTCGACGCTATCGTCAAGACCTATCAACGATTGTGGACTTAGCTATAACCTGCATAAAGTATATCAGTTAAAATACCTAATTATGGTTCAGGCCCTTGTTGATATGCTGTAGGATTAAGACCCGACCTTTCCATCCCGCTTGCAGACCACAGCTGAACCATTAGCCATCAGGCTCTATCGGTTTGTATCATCCGAACTCCGGCTGAATATCGGCAGTCGTTGAAGCACGTCATGACTCGCATCGTGAAGATCCTGCAGGAAACGATCGACATCATCGATTTTTGGAAAAAGCAGATCGAAGTGAAAAAACTTAGGGGCAATATCGACACGGAACTTCTTCTGTCGAACATTCCAGCGCTGATTGAGCGACACGAACGGATTGCGGTCGAGATCGTGAAGCTGGCGGAAAGACGACACAAAGATTTAATTTCATGAGGACTATTCGACCAGCCGATCTTTCCTATGAGATCGTCCGAAGTCGGCGATTGACGGCTGATATTGTCGTCGAACGGGACGGGCGAGTCGTCGTGCGTGTGCCGCAATCCACTCCGAATCAACGGATCGAGGATCTGGTCGAGGCGAAGCGGTATTGGATCTATAAGACGCTGGCCGAATGGCGAGACGTGAACGCAACGAAAGTCTTACGCGAGTATCGCAATGGGGAAGGATTCCTTTACCTCGGTCGTTCTTACCGTTTGACCCTCGCCGGGGAACAGGACGAGCCGTTGCTGCTGAAGGGAGGATGATTTTGGCTGCGTCGCGCGTTAGTGGATCGTGGCGAAGTCGCCGGAGCTAAAGCCGCCTTTCGTGACTACTTCCTTGCACGAGGTTTGGAACGAATTCCAGAGCGCGTTCGTTACTTTGCGCCCAAGGTTGGAATCAAACCGCGTCACATAGACGTGCGAGAACTCGGTCATCGCTGGGCCTCCTGCTCCCCAAAGGGGAACCTCGCCTTTCATTGGAAGTGCATGATGGCCCCTCCCACCATCATCGACTACATCATCGTGCATGAGCTTTGTCACTTCCACCATTTGAACCACACAGAGGCATTCTGGAACGAGGTGGATAAGATCATGCCTGCGTATCGGGAACGGAAAGAATGGCTCAAGAAGAATGGGGCCTCGATGGATCTGTGATTGCCGGGGGCCAAGGCATTTGCCGGTGTGCCTGCTTGACCGGCCTGTCGATACTGGAGTAGTCGTGACAGGCCTCACCTACGATCTTGGAGCGCATCTTGGGCGAAACGCGCGCTGACCTCCACCATTTGCTCGAAGATCTCCGCGATGCCTATCCCGGCGCGCTTGAAGAAACCATCCTCACCGAAGTGGTCGCCAATTCGCTGGACTCCGACGCCACCTGCCTCCGTCTGAAGGCAGACCCTGCGTCATCCACGGGCTCCCCGCAGATCCCACAAGCGCCGGTGAATCGAGATCGCACCCTGAAACTATCCTCCGAAGAGAGCGAGGTCTTTGACGATGCGGAAGTGTCGCGTGTTTCGAGTGATGAGAGGGAGACGTGTGGCGAGGGCGGTCGCGGCAATGAGGGCATCAGCCTTGTCGAGCGAGGGGTGCTGACGGCGAAGATTGGAATATCGCGCGGTAATCGAATCGGAAAGGTTGATGAGCCGGCAACGGCTCAGTTCGGCAACAATGGCTTTTCGTTCGGCTTCACGGAGACCGAGCTTCGTCAACAATTCCTTCTTGGTCACAATGGAATAGTAGACGGTAAAATGGGAAGAATCGAAGACTGAGGAGAAGCGGCCGGTGTTGAAATAGTCGATGAAGACGTCCGTGTCTACGAGGACTGAGACTTTTGCCATGCCTTGATCTCAGCGAGGAATTCCTGGTCGGATTGATTGCGCCCGCGCTTTCGGATCGTGGCAACATACTCGGCGCTGTCTTCTGCATCCGTATGTCCGTAGGGATTGAATTTCTCCCGCACGAGGCCCTCTAGGACGGCGACGGGGTATATACCTCTCCGTTTTGCGGCTTTCACGACTAGGTTCTTCAAGCCGGGGTCAAATGACAGCGTCCACTTCTCTTTGCGCAGCGCATATTTTCCCATGTAGGACCTCTCAACCATGCGTATATTAGGCGTGCGCTTGGCGAGTGTCAAGATTCTTCGGCTCAATGGTATAATCCAACGCTTATGGGAAACTCCATCATCATCAAGGGCGCGCGAGAGCACAATCTTAAGAATATCGACGTCGAAATTCCTCGCGACAAGCTGGTCGTCATCACCGGTTTGAGCGGGTCGGGCAAGTCCTCGCTAGCCTTCGACACCATCTATGCAGAAGGGCAACGGCGGTACGTCGAATCGCTGTCTGCCTATGCCCGGCAGTTCCTCGAACAGATGGGCAAGCCGGATGTCGATTCGATCGAAGGCCTGTCTCCCGCCATCTCCATCGAGCAGAAGAGCACGAGCCACAATCCCCGTTCCACCGTCGGGACCGTGACGGAGATTTACGACTATCTCCGGCTGCTCTTTGCCCGCGTCGGGCGTCCCTATTGCTTCCAATGTGGAGAGGAGATCACCGCACAGACAGTCCAGCAAATGGTCGATGCCATTGCCTCCCTGCCTGAAGGGGAGAAGTTCCAGATTCTGGCCCCGATCGTGCGTGGGCGAAAGGGTGAATACCGGAAGGAACTGCTGGAGATGCGAAAGGCGGGTTATGTCCGCGCTCGCGTCGATGGCAAAACTGTCGATCTGGGTGAAGACATTGCCCTTGATAAACAGAAGAAACACACGATCGAAATCATCGTCGATCGGCTGGTGATGAAATCCGGCGATGCGCTCATGCGCCGGTTGGCGGATTCCGTTGAAACGTCGGTCAAGCTGACCGGGGGGTTGGTCGGGGTCCTCACGGAAGACGCTCGAACGAGGCTCTATAGCGACAAGCTGGCCTGTATCAATTGCGGTGTGAGTTACCCGGAAATCACGCCTCGTGTGTTCTCGTTTAATAGCCCGCACGGAGCTTGTCCAGCTTGCGACGGTATCGGCTATGCCATGACGCCGGGCGATCAGGAGGAAGAGGATTTCACGCTATTGGAACCCTGTCAGGTCTGCCATGGGGCAAGGCTGAGGCCGGAAAGTTTGTCGATTAAATTAGCCAAACAGTCGATCGCTGAAGTGACCAGCCTTTCGGTTCGCGCGGCGGCGGATTTTTTTCTGTCGCTGAAATTTACCGATCGGGAACTGGTCATCGCGCATCGGATCCTGAAAGAGATTCGTGAACGGTTGGGTTTTCTCGTCAATGTGGGCCTGGACTATCTGACGCTCGATCGGGCTGCGGCGACCTTATCCGGGGGCGAAGGGCAACGCATCAGATTGGCTACGCAGATCGGGTCCGGCCTGGTCGGCGTGTTGTATATCCTCGATGAACCATCCATTGGTCTGCATCAGCGCGACAATCGCCGGTTGCTGCAGACATTGCTCAGATTGAGAGATCTGGGCAACACGGTGGTGGTCGTCGAACATGATGCCGAGACGATGCAGGCCGCCGATCATCTTCTCGACATGGGGCCCGGCGCCGGCTCGCATGGTGGGCATGTCATCGCGCAAGGGACGCCTCAACAGATCATGGGCGATCCCAACTCGCTGACGGGCCAATACCTGCGCGGTGCGCAGACTGTGTCCGTGCCGCAACGCCGGCGAAAGCCCAGAGGTATGCTTTTTATAGTCGGGGCACAGAAACATAACCTAAAAAACCTGACGGCGCGAATCCCGCTAGGCCTGATGACATGCGTGACCGGCGTATCGGGGTCGGGCAAGAGCACCTTGGTGTTGGAAGTGCTCTTTCACTCGCTCTCCCAGTTGCTCTATCACAAGAAGCCGAAAATCGATGGGTGCAAAGAATTGAGAGGAGTCGATGCGCTCGACAAAGTGATCGACATCGATCAATCGCCGATCGGCCGCACGCCTCGGTCGAACCCCGCCACCTATACCGGCTTGTTCGGTTACATCCGCGATCTTTATTCGAATCTCCCGGAGTCACGCGTTCGTGGCTATAAGCCGGGGCGGTACAGCTTCAACGTAAAAGGGGGACGGTGCGAGGCTTGTCAAGGCGATGGACTCATCAAGATCGAGATGCATTTCCTGCCGGATGTCTATGTGACCTGCGAGGTGTGCAAGGGACAGCGTTACAACCGAGAGACGCTCGAGATTCTTCATAAAGGCAAAAGCATCGCCGATGTACTCAACATGACGGTGGACGATGCATTGGAGTTTTTTGAGCACATTCCGTTGATCAAGGCGAAGCTCCAGACATTGCACGATGTCGGTTTGCACTATGTGAAGCTTGGGCAATCGGCGACGACGCTCTCCGGCGGCGAAGCGCAACGAGTAAAGCTGTCACGCGAGCTTTCCAAACGCGCAACCGGGCGCACGATGTACATCCTCGATGAGCCGACGACCGGTCTGCATTTTGCCGACGTCCAGCGGTTGCTGGATGTGCTGGATCGACTCGTCGAGGCTGGAAACACGGTGCTGGTGATTGAACACAATCTTGATGTGATCAAGAACGCGGATTGGATCATCGATCTAGGGCCTGAAGGTGGCGATCGAGGCGGCGAGATCGTTGCGGAAGGACCACCGAGAGAGATTGCGAAGGCGAAGCGGTCATATACGGGGCAGGTGTTGAAAGAGGCGGGGGTTTAGAGCGGGCCGGCTGATCATCCTTCGTGCTCGCGCCACGCGCACGCAAGTTCGATTAGATTGTGATCAAAACAGGCGGTGCTCGTTGCATGCGCGCAGTGCAGGACGACCCAGCCGTCCTGCTCCGTGAGTAGAGATAGAGAGGGATCGATGTTGGTCGCGGATGATTCTAAAGCGCGATACGAATCGCATGCCGTCGCTCGAGGCACCTTCTTCAGCTGCATCTCGCCGCTTCCGCCATGACGACTCCCGAAAGCTCAATCCTCTCCACCTCCACTGACACTTGGCTTTCCGGCACACCGAAAAACAATCCCGCAAGCTATTGTTCAAAAGCTCGCCCGCCTTACTTGCTATCTGCAATCGGATATCAGTGGGTTTGAATAAAGCACTGGTAAAGTTTGAATGTTTTCCACAGCAATGTTCGCAACGAATAAGACAAATTTTACCAGTGTCTTGAATAAACAAATGATGCGTGTTTGAATTTTCTACAACAACTATGGAGGCTGCCATGACAAACGTTAAGACGATCACGTTTGTGGCGTTATACGCTTTAATGGTCGGAGGTCTCTGTAACGTGAGGGCACAGATGCAATGGCCAGTGAATCCTCAAGCAGCCCAGGACTATGCGTCCGACTCAGAGAAAGCCGAAGATGGAGATGCCGAAGCTGCGTACCGAGTAGGGAAAGCTCTTGAATCTGGCCGTTTGGGCGGGCTAAAGGATCTGAAGAAGGCCCTCTCGTTTTACAGGCTCGCGGCGCAAGGGGGTCATCAGCAAGCAGCCGAGAGGGTGGCCGAAATTGAGGCTGAACTGAGCCAGATCCAAGAGAAACAGGAAATATCGCGCCCCTCTCTAGGATGCTAACCACTCATGGGCATCATCTAGTGCTCTCCTTTGATAGTGACAGTGATCGAGTGGTGGAGCAGCCGATCCAGAATGGCAGTCGTCGGCAAGGACAACTTGTCAGCCTTTCTTTCTAATACCTCTGGTTTCCCCGTCTCAAATAAACGAGCCTATCCCTACTAAATTAAAGGTTCAGCGGGCTTTCGCAGCGGTGTTCGTCATTTTCAAAGAATGGTGATGGTCGTCGGAGTGAAGAACGCCTTGTCTCT
This sequence comes from Nitrospira sp., assembly GCA_025934915.1. Lineage (GTDB taxonomy): Bacteria > Nitrospirota > Nitrospiria > Nitrospirales > Nitrospiraceae > Nitrospira_D. The sequence goes on along the minus strand of JAICWG010000011.1, from coordinate 46,907 downwards.
CGCCCACAATTTATGGACTCATAGTCATTCCGGTTGATCGTTCCACGCCCGCTTGCAGCTCTTCTTTTAGGTCACTACAATACCGCCCAATTCATCCCGCTCGTTGAGCGAAGGGAGGCATTGGAATGCCAAAGGCGAAGAAGACTGACTTGAGTGCGAAGGCCGAGGGTGCTGCGAAGAAATCCACGCCGTTATCCGCACCCGCGTCAGTCCCATCCATCGCCGGGGATTTCGAAAAGCTCGGCGTCTTTTATCTGGGACGGCCGTATGATTTCGCCACGAAACAGGCCAAGCCGGGATGGCTCCTGTACGACTCGAAAGATCTGGTGACTCACGCCGTCTGCGTCGGCATGACCGGCAGCGGAAAGACCGGCCTGTGTCTGGCGCTTCTCGAAGAAGCCGCCATCGACAGCATTCCGGCGATCATTATCGATCCGAAGGGCGATCTCGGCAATTTGATGTTGACGTTTCCATCTCTCAAGGGAGAAGACTTTCAGCCTTGGATCAACGAGGACGATGCGCGTAAAAAGGGTTTGTCGTCGGCCGACTATGCCAAGGCTCAAGCTGAATTGTGGGCGAAGGGTTTGGCTGGTTGGCAACAGGACGGGGCGCGCATTCAGCGACTGCGGGACGCAGCGGACGTCGCCATTTACACGCCAGGCAGCAACGCGGGATTACCGGTCTCCATTCTCAAGTCGTTCGCCGCGCCGGCTGCCGATGTGCGTGAAGATGCAGAGCTATTGCGCGAGCGTATCAGCACGACGGTCACGAGTCTGCTCGGGTTGCTTGGCATTGAGGCCGATCCGATCCAAAGCCGCGAGCACATTCTCCTGTCCACCATTCTTGATCACACCTGGAAAAATGAAGAAGATCTTGATCTCGCGGCATTGATCCAAGCCATTCAATCCCCTCCGGTCTCGCAGATCGGCGTGATGGATGTGGATTCCTTCTTTCCCTCGAAAGATCGCTTTGCACTGGCCATGAAGTTGAACAATCTGCTCGCTGCCCCCGGTTTTCAGGCATGGCTTGAAGGCGAAGCTCTGGACATTCAACAGCTCCTCTACAGTCCGTCGGGCAAGCCACGGCTGGCGATCTTTTCCATCGCGCATCTCAGCGATGCCGAGCGCATGTTCTTTGTGACGCTATTACTCAGTCAAATGGTCGGGTGGATGAGAGCGCAGTCGGGTACCACCAGCCTGCGAGCGCTCCTCTACATGGATGAGATCTTCGGCTATTTCCCACCGGTAGCCAATCCTCCTTCGAAGCTTCCGCTGATGACCTTGCTCAAGCAGGCTCGCGCATTCGGACTCGGTGTCGTGCTTGCCACGCAAAACCCGGTGGATCTCGACTACAAGGGCTTGGCCAACACCGGTACCTGGTTCATTGGTCGCCTGCAGACTGAACGAGACAAGGCCCGTGTCCTGGAAGGACTTGAAGGAGCCTCCACCAACGCGGGGAAGAGGTTTGACTGTGGTCGTATGGAGCAAACGCTGGCGGGCCTCGGCAATCGCATCTTTCTCATGAACAATGTGCACGAGGACGAACCGGTCGTCTTTGAGACGCGATGGTGTCTCTCCTATTTACGCGGTCCTCTCACAAGGGCACAGATCAAAGCGTTGATGGCGCCAGTGAGAAGTGAAACGGTAAAGGCGAAAGGTGAAACGCCTGGAACCTCGCGCTCACCACTCAGCACTCAGTCCTCAGCACTGAAATCCCGTCCTATCCTGCCTCCGGATGTGCCGCAGCACTTTGTGCCGTTGCGCGGTAGCAAGCCGGAGGAAAGCGAATTGGTCTATGCCCCGATGCTATTGGGTTCATCGCAGATCCGTTTCTCCGATGCGAAAAGTGGAGCCGACAGTACGCAGGACATGACCGTACTGACGCCTCTCGCAGATGGTGTCGTGGTCGTCGACTGGGACAGGGCGTCTGCGACGGACTTGGTGGTGGCCGATTTGGAACGAGATCCTGAAAAGGGCGGGCAATTTCTGGCCTTGCCGGCAAGCGCCGGCAAGGCCAAGAGCTATGACGATTGGACCAAGGAGTTCGGTGGCTGGCTCTTTCGGACACAGAAGGTGGAGTTGTTCAGGAGTCCCAGCACCAAGGAAGCGTCAAAACCAGGGGAGTCCGAGCGCGATTTCCGAGTGCGGTTGCAGCAGACCGGGCGAGAACAGCGCGATAAGGGCGTCGAGACACTTCGCCAGAAATATGCGTCGAAGATCGCGACGCTTCAAGAGCGCATTAGACGGGCTGACTTAGCCAGAGAAAAACAGCAGGCTGAATCCCGTTCGAGTCAGATGCAGGCGGCGATTTCCGTCGGCGCCTCTATCCTCGGAGCGTTTCTCGGACGGAAGGCGATCAGTGCCTCGAACATCGGCCGTGCCACAACCGCCATTCGGAGTGCCAGCCGTGTCATGAAGGAGTCTAAAGATGTCGGGGTGGCAGAAGAAAATGTCGCAGCTCTCCAACAGCAGCTGGCCGATCTCGAAGCGCAATTTAAATCCGAGAGCGACGCCCTCGCTGCGACAACCGACCCACTGAATGAAAAGCTTGAAACCATCTCCATCAAACCTACCAAGGCCAACATTGCCGTCAAACTTGTGATCCTCGCCTGGACCCCCCACTGGCGGGATGCAAATGGCGACCTCACTCCGGCCTGGACTTAGCTAAGCTCTGTCTCATCAACATGAAGGTTCGCATAAATTCTGAGTAGCTTAGGTATGTTTATTTGGCCATAGTGAATGGGAGAGGTTTGGCCTCGAGGAGGCCGATGAACGAGTGTCTCTTTCCTCATGAATACGAGAAGTGTACCGTGCTCTACTCATATGAACATTGCATGTGAAAAGGCTCCTCGGCGACCCCATTCGCCGGACACTTCCATCTGCCGAATCCCATCGCATTGATCAGCCTCAGCAAGCGATGCGAACTGGACAGCTTCGAGCAGGTTGCATCGATGGAACGACCATAGCGCGCTCAGGCTGAGCCTCGGGCGCGTCCGGGAAGAGCTTGCGAAACGAACCCGTACAAAGGGATCGCTGCTCGGAAAGAACGTCATGGTTGCGACCAAGGCAGCAGGCCGTCTGGTTACCTCACTCCGAGAATTCGTGCACGGCTTGCAGCCTGCGATCCTCGACGAGTTCGGATTGACGGCCGCTCTGCAATCGATGGTCGAGGATATACGACAGGGAACAAGGTTCGACTGTCGACTGTCGGTTGAGTCGAAGAACGTCCATTCCATGATCGGCCAGGAGTTGGAGAGATCGCTCTTCCGGATCGCGCAAGAACTGGTTACGAACGTCGTGCGCCACGCGAAGGCGACGAGAGCGGACATCGGGCTGCATACGTCGATGGGATGATCGCGTTGGCAGTGCAGGATAATGGGCGTGGCGCGAGGTTTGCCGGGCCAAAGAAGGGGTATGGACTTCGGGGTATCTACGAGAGGACCGAGTTACTCGGAGGGCAGGTCGAGATTCGATCGGAGCTCCGGAGAGGAACAACCACCCGATCTTCCGCAAGGGGATCAAAGACCTGTTGATTGAGGAGGGCCTGTGCGACCTCGTTGCTGAAGCAGCCTCTGCCGAGACGGCGCTGACGGCTGTTCGCCGAAAACCTTGGGACTTGCTGATTCTCGATGTGGCGCTTCTCGATAAACATGGCCTTTAGGTCCTCAAAGAGATCAAACTCCTGCGCCCGTCCCTCCCGGTGCTCATGCTGAGCCGGGATTCCGCAGTAGCCAGGGAAGCCCAAAACCAAGATCAAGGAACCTCTTGATAATCAAGGTCTTGAGCGACCAATTCTGAACTGCGCCGCAGTTGAATGTGGTGCAAGCCTGTTCTATCTATTGGTTGTGCAGGAATTCATCAACTGGATTCTAGTGTTCCGACATGTCTTGTATGGCAACCGCGGAATCCGGGATCATTGCTCTGTTTGTAGGACGGCGCCGACATTCCAATCAGTTCTTGTCTGCTATCCCTATCCCGCGCCCGGCGTTATGGTTTCAAATGAAAGGCATACAAGTGAAGAGCATACAAGCACTCATGGGTGTCCTGATCGTCGATGATCATCCTCTTCTTCGCCAAGCTATCAGGGGGAATCATAGAGCCCCATTTCCCTTCGTCGGTGGTACAGGAGCGTCCAGCAGTCAGTATCATACGGCAAGAACTCGTGGAGGTAGCGATTCTGGACATCGGTTTTCAGGATTTCAGCGGCTTAACCGTGTTGAGACGGTTTAAACAAGTGCGTCCTTCCCTCATGTGTCTGGTGCTGACCATGCATGACAATCCACAATATGTGTTCTTGCCATGGCTCACGAGGCCTCCGGCTATCTCACCAAAGGAGCGACGTCAGGGGAACTGTACGATGCTATCCGGGCCATTCTGTCCGGACCTCAGATGGTGATGAAGCCGTTCCGTGAAGCGCTCGACCGTCGTTCAATGCGTCGCGATGTGATATGGCCGCATGAATCTCTTTCCGTGCGCGAGCTGGGAGTCCTCTCCCTATTGGCGACAGGCCGCACGATCTCACAGGTCGTGAAGCGATTGAAGCTGAGTGTCAAGACCGTGAGCACGTATCGAGTCCGGTTGCGCGAAAAGCTTGGGCTTGGAACGACTGCCGAACTTATTCGCTATGCCGTCGATTACCAGCTTGTGCCCGAAGAGCCGATGACCTCTCGGTAGGGCATAAACCGATATCAGGTTGCGGTTCGACCTGATAACTAGGCCAGGCATTCCTGATACCTGTCGATACGGATCGAGTCTGTACAGCGACTCGTACTCACAGGAGGTATTTGGATGCGACAGACGGATCAAAACCATAGACGAGCGCAAGAGAACCAAAAGTGGATTGTCCTCGACCTCTCAAGCATTACGACTTCTCCCTCTCAGCCGATCCGCGTGTTTATTGCTGATGGCCAGGAAGTCGTCAGAGTCGGGGTGTGTGCGCTGCTGGAGGGAGAGCGAGACCTCGAAGTGATCGGTGAGGCCGACAATGCGGAGGCCGTACTCACCGAATCGCAACGAACCAAGCCGGATGTGCTTTTACTGAAGTCCGGGCTCTCAGGCTGGTCGGAGTCCGACATCTACAAGGCCCTCTTTAATATCCTTCCATCAGTTCGGATCATCAGTGTGATGAGGGACGGTGACACCGAGGTGTTCTGCAACGCAGTCGAGGCTGGAGCACAAGGGTATCTACAGGAGAAGGCCGATGGGATAGAACTGATTCGAGCGATTCGTACCGTCGCAAAAGGGGATTCCTACCTCGGCTCGCAGATCGCCGATCAGGTCTTTCGCTTGCTGAGGGTCAGGCATGATTCGGTTTGCTCTCCTTCCGCGTTGCATACGCTATCACGGCAGGAACGGAGAGTGATTGCGCTCATCGCCGAAGGGAACACCAACAAACAGATCGCCACGAAACTGGTGCTGTCGGAAAAGACGGTCAAAAATTACATTGCCGGCATTTTCGCAAAGTTAAAAATCGAACGCCGCACCCAAGCGGTTGCCCTTTACATGAAAGTGCAGCAACATCAGAACTCGATACGTGAAGAGATGTCCATGTAGAGTTCTTCAATGCTTCTTGTCCTTCTGCATGATTTTGTCGGTCCATGCCAGCAGGATGGCGGACGCTAAGAAGGTCATGTGGATGAAGATCTTCCACTTCAGATGTTCCGGGTTTTCATTGGCGACGTCTACAAATCCTTTCAATAAATGAATACTGGAGATGCCGATCAGGGAAGCCGCCAGCTTGATCTTGATGGTGCCGGGATCGACGTGGGTCAGCCAGTCCGGCCGGTCCGGATGATGCTCCAAATCCAGCTTGCTCACGAACGTGGCATACCCGCCGATGACAACCATGGTCAGTAGATTGGCCACCATGGTGACATCAATCAATCCTAAGACTCCGAGCATGAACGCAGTTTCTTCCATCTTGTTGATATGAACCACCATTTCCCAGAGTTCGATGAGAAACTTGTATGCGTAGAGCAATTCCGCCACGATGAGCCCGGCATAGAGCGGAGCTTGAATCCATCGACTGGCAAAGACAATGGATTCAAAAACTGCCTCGACGTGATTGCTGGCCGAGTGAGAAGGTTTCAGTGATCTATGGGCCTCTCGGGACTCGGGCGAATGGGAATCGGACATCAAGACCTCCTACAGTCCAACGATGACATGCCCTCAAGTGACGACTCGATGGCGAGGCGTATCCTAGTCAGTGAATTCAATGCTGTCAATTCACTGCTTCGCCGTGTTCATGGGACGCGTGAGTGGTGTAGAGAGAGATTGGACGGATGGGGATTTGATCTGCGATGGGACTTCGCCTTTCCTCGCGGTCACAGGCGAGCATCAACAAGAGTTGAGATGAGGAGTCGTCCTCGCGTGGTCAGGCTTGACTAGGTCAGTGAGCCTCGATGGGTAAAGGGCCCCTGAACCCTTAAAGCTCCCGGCATAGAAGGCGGCAATCTGGGATCGGCGCCCAATATTCAGTTTTGAATAGATATTTGCGAGGTAGTTCTTGACGGTCTTTTCGCTTAACCGCAGATCCTGGGCGATCTCTTTATTCGTGAGGCCGTTGGCCACCAACGGCAGAAGACGTTGTTCTTGTGGAGACAGGAGAGAGCGCTTTGATTGCCCCGGCTCACTATTTACATTCCTCAACCATTCCGGTGTATCTTTCGTCAAGCGAGGGTCGATCAGAGCTTGACCCGAGGCTACGGTCCGAATGGCACGGATCAGGGCATTGGAAGCAATGTCCTTCAGGATGTAGCCCTGAGCGCCGGAAAGAATAGCCTCGAGTACGGTATGGTTGTCGGCGAAGCTCGTCAAGAACAACACGCGAGTGTTGGGGCACTTGGAGAGAATCATGCGCGCGGCATCCACCCCACTGCCGTCCGGCAATCGAATGTCGAGTAAGACGAGGTCCGGTTTAAGACGATAGCAGAGCTTCTTCGCCTCCTCCATCCGCTCCCCTTGTCCCACCACCATCATGCCGGGCGTCAAATTGAGGACCGCACAGAGTCCGATACGCACGACTTCATGATCATCCACCAGGACCAGCCGAATCGGTTTGGATTTATTCATACACAGTTCCCTTCTTCAGCGGAACATCGACCAGGACCGTGGTTCCCTTCCCCGGCGCGCTCTGCAGCGTAAAGGTGGCGGAGATTTGCTTGGCTCGGGCGACCATGTTGCGTAATCCATGACCAACGCGACGGTTGCGCTTGGGGGAAAATCCGACCCCATTGTCACCGATGATCAAGTGGATTGTGTTATCCGCCAGACTCAGTCGAACCCAGCGATGGGATGCGCGCGCATGGCGGGTGCTATTGCTGAGGGCTTCTCGGACGATGTTGAGTAATTGTTCTCCCAGCTTGGGAGTAATGAAGGACAGGACTGGGTTTGTAAGGTCGAGTTCAGGTGTGGATTGGCTGGCGCCGGACATCGAGACGATGAGCTGCCGCAGGGCTTGTCCGAAGTTCGGCTCCGCCGTAGTGCGTTGTGTCAGCAAGGCGATGAACCGCCGAACATCGAGCATCAGATTATTCAATTGGTCAACGGCTTGAGTCATATGGATTTTTGACCGGCGAGGCGATTTCCCCATCGACAATTTACCGGCTTCCAACTGCATACCGACCGCGTAGAGGGCTTGTAAAATATTGTCATGCAAGTCTCGGCTCAAATGCTCACGTTCTTCCATTGCCAGTTTGCGCTCGGTAATGTCCTGAACCGCGGCAAGGAGGAGCGGCCCGGCATGGCCGGATAATTCAACGCGAGTCGCTTTGACTGAGACCCAGATAATTTCACCGGACTTTCGAATGTATCGTTTTTCGTGGATATATTCCGAGCGAACCCCGCGGAAAAACTCGTCCGTCAACACGATGTTGGCGGAAAGATCTTCCGGGTGTGTATAGAGGGCATAGGTGCTGCCGACGATTTCATGCTCTTCATACCCTGTCAGCTCGCACAGGGCCTTGTTGGCGCTGACCATTCGCCAGTTTTCATCGAGGATACCTAGCCCGACCGGGGCTTCAGTCACGAAGCGTTGAAGCCGCAGCTCGCTTGCGCGCAAGGCTTCCTGAGCGCGTCTGTGTTCAGTGACATCTCGGAAACTCCAGACGCGGCCGACGATCTCACCATCAAGGATCTGTGGTCTGGCGTAGCGCTCGAACACCCGCCCATCTTTGAACTCAAGCACATCAAAACTCTCCTGATCCGGATGCGCATAGAGCTCACGGACTTTTCGTAAAAATGCTTCGGGGGCCTGAAGTTGGTCGACGACAAAGGCCAACAGCGCCTCGTCGTCCCCACTGCCGGCGAGTGCTTGAGGGATATTCCAGAGATGCAGGAAACGCCGGTTGACACTGGTGACCTTCCCCTGCCGATCGATAACGAGCAAGCCGTCGGCGACCGAATTGATGGCGGCTTGGAGAAGTGAGTAGGAACGTTTGCGATCGGAGATGTCGCGTACGATGCATCCAACCGTGGCGCTATCCGCTCCGCTTCCTGGAATAAGCGTCAGAATCCCCGAGAAATACCGTAACTCCCCATCCAACGACAGGGTATAGTCAACGGTCGCTGTTTCGCCTGTCGTAATGACGCGACGAATCGTTTCGAGATAGTGGGAACCGGTCTCCGATCCGAAGATGTCGGTCACTCGCTTGCCGATAAGGTCCTGCTTGGGGAAAAGGAGTTTGTCTTCGTTGCGGGTCCATACATTGAGATATCGTCCATCCTCGTCGAATTCAAACGCGAGGTCGTCCAGCGCGTCCAGGAATGAGCGGAGTCTGGCTTCGCTCTTGGTCTTGGCTTCCTCGGCCCGCTTCAGGTCCGATTGATCCACATACAGCCCGACGGCGATGGAGAGCTGTCCAAGCTTGTCATGGACAAAAACAGGCCAAAGAAGGAGATCGAGCATTTTGCCGTCTTTGTGTTGACGCCGAAGTTCTATTGGGCCGGTCACCTCTCCACGGGTTCCTGCTTGCCACAGTGCGTCGGCGGATGCTTCTTCACCCGGCTGAATATAAGGGAGTTCGTGTCCCAACACGTCCTCTTCAGACCAACCGAATAAGCGCGTTGCCGCCTGGTTCCAACTGGTTATTCGGGCGTCTTGGTCAAGACTGACGATCGGCAGGGCCGATTCTTTAACGAGGGTACGGAGCAAGCGCGAGGTTTCTTGGAGCTGGTGTTCCGCCAGCCTGCGCTCCGTGATGTCTTCGCAGCACACCAGGATGAAGATTTGCCCGGTTTGGTCATGAATCGCCCGCGCTCGTTCTTTGACCCATAGCCTGGTTCCGTCCTTTCGGAGTTTTTCAACTTCCCACTGAAACAGCGTGTAAGGACAGGCGGCACAGTCCTTCAGCCGGGTCAGCACGGTGTGCCGGTCGCTCGAATCAAACAATTTCACGATAGATTGGCCGATGAGATCTTCTGTCAGGTATCCAAGCTGATCGGCTCCAAATCGGTTGACGGACAATATGGTGCCGTCGGCGGCGATGGTGAAATACATGAAGGGGTTCTGTTCATAAAGTGATTGGTAGCGCTGTTCACTCACCTTGAGCGCAGACTCGGCCTGTTGCCTTCGCTCGACTTCCTGCTTGAGATCAGTGATGACTTGCTCCAGTTCCGCTGTGCGTTCACGGACTTGGGCTTCAAGTGTGTCTCGGCGTAGATCGACAAGTTCGGTGGACATTGAGCTGTCGGTATCCAGCGGCACGCTCATAGAGAAAAGTCTCGGTGCTATACCAGATGATGCTGTAAGGCTCGCCCGCTTCCCATCACAGGTAGGGCTATCTGAGTAAGTAGTATAAACCCTGAGGGTCTATCAATGCCAGGGGGTCGTCGGGGTCAGGGGAGGCGACGAAGGAGGAAGCGCCGCGGACGAGCGCCGATGACAGGAACGCTATAGCTTTGGATTTCGCGCAGCACCGGGTACATGGGTTTCTTTCATGAACCAGGCAACGGCTTCCGTACGACGCTTGACATGAAGTTTATCAAAGATATTTGCCAGATAGTTTTTCACCGTTTTATCGCTCAAGCGAAGCTGGACGGCGATCTCCTTATTTGTTTTTCCTTCAGCCAGCAGCGGCAGGATCAAGCGCTCTTGCGGGGACAGTCGGGAAGTCCCCTGGGAAGTCGCTCCAAGGTGTGAACTGGCCCGGATCCAATGCAACGCTTTCTGGGTGACTCGCGGGTCGAGATAGCCATGGCCGCCGGCGACGGTACGAATGGCGCGAATCAGGTCATCCATTCGGACATCCTTGAGTACGTATCCGTGGGCTCCGTTTTGGACTGCGGCCATCACCGTGGAATCTTCGGCGTAACTGGTGAGGACGAGAATCCGAAGCTTCGGGGCGACGGCCAGAAGCCGTCGGCAGGCCTCAGTGACCGAGGCGTCGGGGAGCTTCACGTCGAGTAATACCATCTGAGGAGCGAGTCGCTCAACGGCTGCTACGCCGTCCGCCACGGTTGCGGCTTCCTCAACGACCGTCATATCCGGTTCGAGGTGAAGCAGCGCCCGGAGCCCTCTGCGGACCATCTCATGGTCGTCGATAAGAACGATGTTGGCCGAGGACGGTTTCATACGGAAGTCAACAGAGGTTCCAAGGATAACTCCGCGATGACTTGGGTGCCTTCTCCGATCTTGGATTGGACCCTCAAGCTCCCGCCGAGTCGTTTGGCTCGTGTCTCCATATTGGTAAGCCCGTATCCGCGTGGCCGCCCATCGGCCGTCGAAAATCCAGCGCCGTCGTCATGGATGCTCACCCGGATTTTCGATTCTCGTATGCGAATCGAGACGACGGCCCGGGTTGCCTTGGCGTGGCGCACGCAGTTGCTGAGAGCCTCCCGCACGATGTTCAGGATTTCTCGCTCTTGCTCGTTCGTCAGAATATCGATGGCGCCCCGTTGGAGATCCAGCTTTATGCGTAACCGTCCTGGTTGCTCATAGGTCGCGCACAAGGTGAAGAGCTCCGACGACAAGTCAAATTCTTGGACAGTCCCCGATTCCAATTCTCGAACCATCTCACGGACTTCATGAATCAACTGATTGATCTGTCGGATCATCCGGCCGTCGACCTCTTTTGCTTCCGCCGTTTGATCGTTCCGAGTCCGCTGAGCCGTCTCAATGTTCAAACCGATGACATACAACGACTGCAACACGCAATCATGCAAGTCTCGACTGATACGGGTGCGATCTTCCAGGAGCTTACTCAAACGGCTTTCAGTCGCTTTGAACGCGGTGGTTAATTCACCGGCACATGGTTCCAAGTGGCGCAGGCCGAAAGACTCCTTCAGAGATCGTCCAGACTGAGAGCCGGAGAGCGCTGAGGTTGATCGAAGCCCACCGTCCAACAGTTGAAAACCGGTTTTACCTTCCGTCACGTTACCACCCTCCTTATCCACTCCGCATTACCGATGCCTTTGCTGATACCAGCTATCAGCTCGCAACGTCATCTTATATGTGATTGCATCTCGGAGATCACCTGGCTGACCCGCCAGGTGACGTTTCCTTAGTGGGAATGGTTGATTCGCCCCCCCCTCACCGATAATCGGCCTTATTGGGCCCCGCATCAAACTCATACCGAAGGGAGACAGTATGCAAGCATTAGCGACCGAAGAGGAAAGAGGAGTAGCTTTCTACGAAGGGGAGTTTCTCGTCAAGACACTTGAAACCAAAGAAGACCTCACGCAGGCCTATCGATTGCGACATCGCATCTTTGCTGAACGGCTGAAATGGGTGCCTGAACGGGCCGACCGGCTCGAAGCCGATGTGTACGATACGTGGAGCACCTCGATCGGGGTATTTGTGGATGATGCCAGATTGGTGGGATTAGTCCGCATGACCCATGCGCCTGTCCCGTTCATGTTGGAGAGTGAATTCAGCGCCTGCCTCGTGGGGAATCACCACGTCCGGAAAGAAACCGATACCGCGGAAATCACGCGACTCGCTGTTGACCCGGAGATTGCCGATCGTGGCCTTTCCGCAAAGCTGATGAAAATGATCTTCAAAGGCATGTATCACTGGTGCCTGCTTCATGATGTTCGCTACACGTATATGGTGGTGGAACATCGATTGCTGCGTGTTGTTCAGCGCATGGGATGGCCATGCCATGCCATTGGAGAACCGGTTGCGTTGCCGCCGGCCGAGGTGCTTTCTATCGGTGGGTTACTCGATCTGGACGAATTTCGCTCCCAAGCCTCAACGTGTCGCCCCGCTATGCTGGAATGGCTGACAACGACAACGCCGGTTCGAGGCTCGGAACAGGTGCGCCTGTCGGGATTGGGTCAAGAAAGTGATGTAGTGGAATATGAAAAATTGTCCGAAGATCGGCTCCTGATACGCGCCGCCTAGCCGTTATACGTGCACCCACAGCAGCAGTTGTGGGTGCACTCTCAACTGCTGCGATTGTATGCTTAGCTGGCGGTCGGCAGCCCATGGAGGGCAGGGAGACCGTGTTCTATGGCGGTTGCCACAGCTTGAGAGCGGGAAGTCACTTCCAGTTTGGAAAAGATGCTCTCAATATGGAATCGTATGGTTCGCTCACTGACTCCCAGAATCTTGCCGATTTCCCAATTGGTTTTTCCGTTCTTCATCCAATTGAGGATCGTGACTTCCCGAGCGGAAAGCTCCTTGACGCAGCGGGCTGTTTGAGGCGCAGATTTGGGAGCGGCCCTCAGCAGAGCCATGTGAATGTAATACCCTGCGTATTCGACGAGTGGAACCATTTGTTTTGCGTCGAGAGCCTGCTCACTGGCGAACGAACAGAAGGTGGCGACTCCACAGGCCGGATCAACGGAGCCTGTTGTGATGCCGTCACAGAGACCGAATTGCCGTGCCGTGGCGAGAAACTTATGCTCTTTCTCGGAGGACATGTGCCGATAGATTTCTCGCCAATGTTGCGTGCCGGGTGATTTCAAGGCTGACTTGAAGACGGGATCGACGTCCGCAAAGCCGTTTTTCCAATACAGGTAGAGCCATTCATCCGGATAACTGGCGTTGACGACATGACTGAATCCGGCAAATGTCTGATTTGGCCCAAGGCGAGCAAGCCCCCCTAAGGCTCTCGTGAAGGAGAAATGGTTTTGGAATAGCACGAGTACGTCCCGCACCTGCTCGGGAGTTTCTGCCTGCATGGTGTAATGGAGGACCTCAAGAAAGTTCCGGCATCCAGATTTGGAGAGAGCATCAAAGGCAGTCCGCGGGAAAGGTTGCTTGGTTGACGTGTTAACCATAGGGATCCTCCTAGGCCTTTTAGGACGAGACCCTCTTATCATACGTATGAGTCCAAAATCACCTGAAAATCATACTAGGGTCCTTAAATGTCCTATATAGAGTCCATCGTCTCTATACGAGCGCTCATCTGCTATATACTTTTGCTTGTCACGGGAAGATCCTCACTGAAGTGAAAGTCCATTGTTGGAAGCCCGCAAAGCAGAACAAACTATTCAACGCTGTCCCAAAGTCCGGATGCAAGCATGACTCGTCAATCGGTAGGCTGGATCATTGCACTCATCTTATCATATTTTCTCCTGGACCCAACGGATGTCGATGCGCAAGCCCTTCGTTTTCAACCTCAGGGGGCTCGTGCGACAGGGCAGGGCAACGCCTTTGCGGCCGAAGCCGACGATGCCTCCGCTATTTACTATAACCCGGCCGGATTGACCCAAGTTCACGGCATTCAAAGCCTGTTCGGGACCAATTTGGTCGGCGGATCCGTTAAATTCAAGAGCCCGACCGGTCTCGATAGCCGTGGAGACTTCAATGGCAGTGTGAACTGGCCTCCTCCGAGTAACTTTTATCTCAGTGCCAATCTCGGGCGTGTTGGATTGCCCATTTTTTCGCCGGTGACGGTCGGAATCGGGTTAACTTCGCCGTTCGGCTTGAATACTCGTTACCCGGTCGATGGCCCGTTCAATACGGCTGTCACCTCGGCCGCGCTCCCGTTGATCGCTATCAAGCCCACCATTGCCTACAAGATAAGCGAGAATCTGTCGGTGGGGGTGAGCGCTGATATTTACACGTTTGCAAGCTTTCTCGGCGAGGGCCATGTGGAGCAGAAACAGGTCAGCGCCGGAGCTTTTGGCATTCCAGCTGGAGCGTCTGTCGAAATGAATGGGAGAGGGACCGGGGCTGGTGTAACAGCCAGCCTGCTCTATACCCCTGTGAGGAATGGAGCCGGCAAACCGATCATGTCCATCGGGCTGGTTTATCGCAGTCAAGCAGTGTTGCCGTTGAGTGGGTCGTTATTAGTTAATGGAGTGAAGGTGGCCGATGCCTCCACCGATCTTGTTCTGCCGCAAATGGTGACCGGAGCCCTCGCTGTCTGGCCGGTGCGCACCGGTAAAAAAGAGTGGAAGGTGGAACTCGATGTCGAGTATGTGGGCTGGAGCTCGAATAAGAATCTTGATGTCCGCCTTTCGAATGGGGCGACGATTCCTCAGCCGCAACAGTGGAACAACGTGCCGGTGATCGCGCTGGGAACCGAGCATAAGTGGTTGAACCCACAGTGGCTGCCGCATTGGGAGGTTGCGGTGCGTTCCGGCTATACCTATACAGGGGACCCTGTTCCCGATCGGACGTTCAATCCCGCCACAATCTCCTTAACGGCTCATACTCTGTCTCTCGGCACCGGTTTTCTTTGCAAGGGGGCTGGACGATTTCTGGGTGTTATCCCCTGCAGTGGCGAGTCGGCTTTGTGGCCGAAAGGCATCGGGCTCGATCTTGCGTATCAAGAATGGTTCTATGAATCGCGCACCGTCATCGGCAATGTGAATCCGACTGTCGATGGGACGTATCATGCCTTCGTACACTTAGGCGCGCTCAGTTTGCGCACGCTATTCTGAATGACGGATGGACACTATTTGGCAAGCTCCCTGCGGAGATCCGCAACGGTCTTCGCATTGAGTCCGGCTTCCCGTAGGGCTTCGTCGCTGGCCGAAGCCAGTTTGTCGAGACTGCCGAATTTCTCTAAGAGTTGATTGCGCCGAATCTCCCCGATTCCGATGACCTGATCCAGTTTGGAGCTGACCAGTGATTTGCCGCGCAGCTTTCGATGGAACGTGATTGCAAAGCGATGGGCTTCATCACGAATGCGTTGGAGCAGATGGGTGGAAGGAGATTGGGGCTTGAGCACGATCGGGTTCTTTCTTCCGGCCAGGAACACCCGCTCTTCCTTTTCCCCTTTGGCTTTCGCCAATCCGAGTATCGGTAGTGTCTGTTGGCCGACTTCCTTGAGCCCTTCCATTGCCGCGCTTAACTGTCCGAGTCCTCCATCGATAAGGATTAAATCCGGTCGTGCCAGCTCTTCCGTGGTCCGATGCGACTCATCGTGGGTTCGACCGTAGCGACGTGTGACCACCTCTTTCATGCTTGCGAAGTCATTGGCTCCCGTGACCGTTTGGATTTTAAACCTCCGATAGTCCGCCTTCTTCATCTGTCCGTCTTCCCAGACGACCATCGAAGCGACCGATTGGTTACCCATCGTATTAGAGATGTCGAACCCTTCAATCCGACGTGGAGCGCGGTCCAGTCGCAGCCACCGTTTCAGTTCTTCACCGGCCTGCCGGTCCAGCTCCTCATCGCGCAAGTGATCGGCGACGGCCGCGGCGGCATTCTCCTCGGCTAAGAGCACGAGCTGATGCTTGGCGCCTCGCTCAGGCGAACGCACATGAACGGATTCCCCTCGCTTGTCGGAGAGCCATTGTTGAATCAGTGCGGTGTCTTCGAGGTCGGTCGGAACGAGGACTTCCCTCGGTGGCTGCCCGTCCTTGTTGTAGAACTGCTCGATAGCGGAATGCACCAGCTCCTCGTCGGCCACCGCAGCCGACTGAGGCCAGAAGAAATCTTTCCGTCCGATCAGTAAGCCGCCGCGCACGAACAGAATCTGGAGGTCCACGGCCGAGCCTTGTCTGGCTAAACCGATCACGTCCTGGTCGGTCGCCGAGGTCTGCGTGATCCGCTGCTTTTCCAGCATCCGTTCGATCTTGAAGAGGCGGTCCCGCAGTCGGGCTGCTTCCTCAAACTCTTCCCGCTCTGCCGCCGCTTCCATGCGGGCACGGAGATCGTCCAGCAATTCGCGATCCCGGCCCTCCAGAAAGTGGCGGACCTGTTTGACGATCAGATGGTACTCTTCCTTCGACTGATTGCCGGTACAAGGCGCCATGCACCGCTTGATCTCAAATTCGATGCAGGCGCGGTCGGCGGTCCCGTCGATATCGATCGTGCACGTGGCAAGGGGAAAGACGTGTTTGATGACTTTCAACGTCTCTCGAAGCGCGTTCGCCGGTGTATAAGGGCCATAGTAGAGGGCTCCGTCTTTTTGCACGCGGCGCACGATCGAGAGTCGGGGAAAGTCGTCTTTGACAGGCAGCCGCACATAGGGATACTGCTTGTCGTCCCGCAACACGATGTTGAAGCGGGGTTTGTGACGCTTGACCAGGTTGCTCTCAAGAATCAAGGCTTCGAGCTCAGATCGAGTCACCATCGTCTCTACGTCGGTGATGTGACCGACGAGAAGACTGGTCTTGGGGCTATGGTCTGCGCCCTTCTGGAAATAGGATCGAACGCGGTCGGCGAGCACCGCGGCCTTTCCGATGTAAATGATTTCTCCTTGCTCGTTCTTGAACAGGTAGACGCCGGGGCTATCCGGCAGATGGGCGAGTTTGGACTGGAGCACGTCGATCGTCATGCGTCAACCGTCATGTTTCGATCGTAAGAATATCAGGAGGAGGCCTGATATTTCCTTCATTGGTCTATGAGGATCGACGAGACGCTATTCAATCCTCGGACAAATGATGGACTGAATGTCCCTCGCGCGACTTCGGCCACCGGCCCTTTCATAGTGAGGCTGAAGTCCGGAGTCACATCGATATGCAGTACCCCTCCCGGCATCTTCACGGTGACGGGGCTCCGCACGAGTCCTAAGCGTACCGCTGCGCCGGCTGCAGCGCAGGATGAGGAGCCGGAGGCCTGCGTCTCTCCGGCGCCTCGCTCCCAAATCAGGATGAAGATTTCCTTGGGTCCGGTTGGTACAGCGAGCTGCACGTTGGTTCGCTTAGGAAACAGCCCGTGGTTTTCCAGGGCCGGTCCGAGCGCCAAGAGTTCTTCCCGGGACCAGGATTCTCCGGCCGGCTTGAAGACGACACAATGTGGATTACCGACGCTCACGCCGGTAAACGTCAGGGTCCGTCTTGCCGCTTGGATCGGCTGTTGAATCAACTCGGGTACGTCGAGTGAACAGGGGAGAGCATCCGGCTTGAACGTGGCGACTCCCATCTCGACGGTCGCAGCGGCCGCATCGCCATGCTGGTCTACATGCAGGTCAATGCCGACCAGCCCGCCCTTTGTCTCGACTGTAAAGCGCTTCTTCCTCGTTTTACCGGTCGCATGGAGATAGCGGGCAAAGATTCTGAGACCGTTCCCTGATTTTTCCGCCTCGCTGCCGTCCGGATTGAAAATACGCAGTCCGAAATCGGCTTTCTTAGAGGTGACCAATGCTAAAATTCCGTCACTGCCTACACCCCAATTGCGGTCGCAAATAGCTTTGATGTTTTTGGGAGTTAGTTTAAAGGTCATCTCCTTTGGATCCACTGCCAGATAGTCGTTGCCGAGACCATGTCCGCGAAAGAAACCGTTCTTCATTCTTGAAACCTCCAATTTCCTCGGATGTCGTTCGCCAAATGTGAACAGTCATGTCAACCGGGAGGAGAACCTACTTCGTCGACTGGACAAAGGTCAACGCTAAAGTGCCTTCCTTCGGCAAATGACGCATGACGATCAGCGAATAACGAGTGACGAGTCGCGCGCAGGCTAGACGATCTTCACGCCGACGGGTCGTTCGATCAGCTCGATCTCGTAGCCGTCCGGTGCATCGATAAAGACGAATCGGCTGCCTGAGGAGGTTTTCGTGGGACCGTCGGTGATCCTGACTCCCTGCGCATTGAGCGATGCGATCGTTTCGTCGAGGCTTTCGACTTGAAAGGCCAGATGAACGAGATCTTCCTGAACTTTCACCGGACCACTTGGAGGGAAACTGGTCAATTCAATCAGCTCGTCGCTATTGGGAACCTTCAAGAAGGCGAGGTGTGATCCACGAGGAGAGGTCTTCCGCTCAATAACCTCAAGACCCAAGATGGTCGTATAAAACCGAATGGTTTCGTCCAGATCACTGACCCGCATGCGGGTGTGGAGGAGTTTCTTAACTCGCAAATCAGTCATTGGTCAATAGCCAACGGTCATTGAAATGGCGGATGTTCTTGTATCATACCAATGACGAGTGACCGATGACTATTGATCTTTTCCTCTGGCCGGTCCTGCAGTCTTGCGGAGGAGCATCTCCGCACTCCCTGGGATCAGAAAGTTGGGCATGGGGCCGATTTCCTGATAGCCGTGTTTCTGGTAGAAGGCCCTCGCCGGTTCGTTGAAATCCGACACACAGGCAAAGAGGTTCTTGGTTCTCTTAAAGACCAGCTCCTCGATGTGCCACAACAGCTCACCGCCGATTCCTTTCTGGCGAGCCCATACCGCCACACCCAAAAGCTCCAGGTAGTCGCCCAAGAGAAACTTCTGCTTCAGGATGGCGACACCTGCCACTTGCCCATTGAGGAGAGCGACATAGCAGTCTCGCCCTTGCGGGATCGGGCAAAAGATGCGGTTCCAATCGTCTTTCGAGTAGCCGAGTCTTTCCCAGGGATCGGACTCAGCGAGCAGTTGGACGACGGACTCACGATCGTCCGGATCCATGTGTCTGATAGCCAGGTCAGTCATGGCCTCGGGGGGTACAGTTCAACAGCTTGCTGACGGTCATCGGTTGGAGTCCTTTCCGGGGCAGGATGTCCGAAGTGAGGTGTTCAATCACCTGCCGGGTTTGCTTACCTTTTCCGTTCGCGTGGAAGACGATGATGCTCCCCGGCTTGGCACGCGCGGCGACTCTGGAGAGAATCTGCTCGGCGGAGAGCGTGGGATCCGGATCGCCTGATTCGATATTCCATTGGATGAATCGCAAGCCGAGCATGTTCACCACGGCGACGGTCACGTCGTCGTATTCTCCATACGGTGGCCGAAACAATGTCGCCTCATGGGCATAGTGTTCCTGCAACAGCTTGACGGGGCCGAGGATCTCCGCGCGCTGTTCGTCGGCATCGTGCATGGGAAGGTGGGCATGCACCTCACCGTGTGTACCCACTTCGAAAAATCCCAGGCCTAATAGACGGTCCACTTCCGGTTCATGTTTTGCCATCCACTTGCCGGACATGAAGAATGTGGCGGGAATACGATGCGTGATCAGATAGTCCATCAACGGCTGATCGTAGCCGGACCCCTTTCGCACGGGACAGAGATCGAACGTCAACGCCACCCCAGGGCACATTGGTGGGCCGGACTTGATGACTTGCGCAACACCGACTACTGGAACGAATAATTCAGGAGTTGCTGCTAACAACATGCCGAACAGTAGGCGTAGCAGAAAGTGTCGCCGCATATGGGCCAGTATACCTGAACCGGTGGCGAAGAATTGACCGTTTACGTATTCGGCTGTTACGGTATGGCCTATGCGCGTACCTTCATGGGAAATCGGCCGAGCGTTGGGAATTCCGATCCGCATCCATGCCTCATGGTTTCTGGTCTTTCTCCTGGTCACCTGGACTCTCTCAACCGGATATCTGCCGGAAAGTTTGCCCGGGCTCACTCCCGAGCGTTATTGGGCAATGGGCGGCCTCGCAGCGGTGCTGTTATTCCTCTCCGTGCTCTTGCATGAGCTCGGCCATTCCTACGTCGCGTTGCACTATCGCATCCCGATTGAAAAGATCACGTTGTTTATTTTCGGTGGTGTGGCGCACATGCGGAAGGAAGCCCCGACACCTCTTGCGGAATTCCTCATTGCGTTGGCCGGGCCGGCGGTCAGTTTTGTAATCGGCGGCCTCTGCTTTGTCTTTGTGGAGCTGGCCGAGGCGATTCAACGACAACATGGCCTCCAGGGGTGGATCATGCTCGGGGCCTTGCTGGGCTTCGTCAATATGCAACTCGGGCTCTTCAATATGATTCCAGGTTTTCCGCTGGACGGTGGGCGGGTGTTGCGGGCGGGATTATGGGCATGGGGAAACGATTTTTATCGGGCGACCAAGCAAGCCGCGGTAGTCGGCCTGGCGTTTGGAATAATGCTCGGGCTGGTCGGCCTTGTCGTCATGTACGGAGCCGTGAGCGGCGGACTGCCTGCAGCAATGGCATCGAACGGCGGGTGGATTCTCGTCATCGGCATGTTTCTCTTCGTCGCGGCTCTGGCGAGTCGTCGCCAAGCCGCCGTACGTCAGTCACTGGCGACGGTCCCTATTCGGGACTTAATGGTGACGACGGTCATCTCAATCCCATCGCATTGCACGCTGGATGAGGCGGTGAACCAGTACTTCCAGTCCTATGGCTACGGCGGTTTTTCGGTGTTAGAAGATGGCCGACTGGTGGGACTCATCACCGTGTTGGAAATTCAGAACGTGTCGCCGTCGTTGTGGCCCTGGCGCCGGGTCGAGCAGGTGATGCGCCCACGTTCGGAATCGTTAGTGATTGAGCCGGACATTCCTGTGATCCATGCGATGGAGCGCATGGCCCGTGAAGGATGGGATCGATTAGTCGTCATGCAGGACGAGGACATTATCGGACTCGTTACCCATTCAGCCATCGTGCATTTTCTTCAGCTACGTAGCTCTTCCGGCCGCTGAGTCGCGGCACTCGCCGTCTGTCACCCGCTCCAACATCTTTGCTAAGCACCATCAGCCGACATTTTATGCGACGAGCGGGCGAGCTGTTGTAACTTGTAGGTAATGATGCCGCCGAAGAGGAAGAGCCCGGCGGAATAATAGACCCACAGCAGCAAGAGGACGACTTCCAGCAACGATCCATAGAGCCGAGCGTAGACCGTGGCATACTCGCTATAGCTGACGAACAACAACTTGGCTTCGACCCAGAGCAAGCTGAAGATCAATGCTCCGGCCATTGCGGCTCGCCACCGTGGACGGCGGCGAGGAACAAGGCGGTACAACAGGCTGACCGCCAGGAATGCGAGGGTAAAGGGCAGCGTGTAGGCCAGATGAAAATCATGCGCGGCCAGGGCGACGAGATCGAGCCCCCAGAACCTGGGTGCGTAGTCGGTTAAAAAGGCGATGGTTTGCGTGCCGACGTACGCCATAAGCAGCAGAAGTCCTGTCGATCCGACCAACGCGATGGAGATCGCCGTTGAAATCAGCGGATGTCGCTGATGCGTGCTCTCGAAGACCACGTTGAGGGTATAGTCCAACTCATAAAAGACGAGCCCTCCGAACCAGAAAAACGACAAAAATACCAGCCATCGCACACCCTCCAACACACTGATCCGATGGAGCTCTTCAACCAGCCGTTCGCCCAACGACGGCAAAAATTCTTTGAGGAAACTCAGCATGAACTGTTCGCCGATGACATCCTGGCTGACGAAGAAGCTCACTCCATACAAGAGAAGAAACGCGAGGGGAAAGAGGGAGAGCAGTGAGAAAAAGGCCAACGATGCGGCAAGGCTGGCGCAGCCCTGCTGTAAAAAGGTCTTCAGGACGTCAAGAAGGAAGCGGAGGACATTCATGAGGTTCCGCATGCGTATGGGCAACACACGGCTTTCTCATTTTAACGTCAGCACCGCCTGCATGGCGAGCTGCACGAGCGGATTGGGATAGATCCCGAAGATCACCACTCCAGCCACCGCGCAGGCCAGCACGATGGAGAGAGTCGGAGACATGACCAGCTGAGGAGCGCCATCGGCGACGTCACTCGGCTCACGCATGTACATGACCATCACCACTCGGAGATAGTAATAGGCCGACACGGCGGCAAAAATCAGCGCGATGACCGCCAGCCACGTCATACCGGCTTCCACGGCCGACATAAACACGTAGAATTTTCCGATAAACCCCGCAGTGGGAGGAATGCCCGCCAAGGAGACCATGAAGATCAGCATGAGTAACGCCGCCACTGGCTGACGTTTGGACAAACCGGTGAAGTCCTGGATCTCATCTCCCTCAATGCCGTCTTTGCGCAGCATGGCGGCGATGGCGAATGCGCCGAAGGTCATGAAGGTGTAGAGCGCAAGATAGAGCAACACGCTTGCGATACCCAAAGAGTTTTCTAACCGTCCGGCAGCCACCACGCCGATCAAGGCATAGCCAGCATGGGCAATACTCGAATAGGCGAGCATCCGCTTGATATTCGTCTGCACCAATGCCACGACATTTCCCAACACCAGGGTAGCGAGGCAGAGCAGGAGGAAAATGGCGGACCAGTTGGCCTTCAAGCCGCCGAGCCCTTCAATAAATACCCGGAGGAACGCGCCGAAGCTGGCGGCTTTGGAGGCCACGGCCATGAAAGCAGTGACCGAGGTTGGGGCGCCTTGATAGACGTCCGGCGTCCACATATGAAACGGCACGACGGCGAGATTGAACCCGAATCCGACCGCCAATAGGATTGTCGCGAACATTAGCAAGGGATCGTCCAGGCTCTGTCCCGCGATCGCTGCGGCAATGGCCGGAAGCCTGGTGCTTCCGGTCGCACCGTAGAGGAGTGAGATGCCGTACAAGAGGATGCCGGATGAAAACGCGCCCAGTACGAAGTATTTTGCCGACGCTTCGAGCGAACGAGGTTCCGATCGCTTCAGTCCCACCATCACGTAGAGCGAGAGAGACATGAGTTCAGTACCGAGATAGATCGTCAGCAAGTCGGCTGCCGAGACCATCACCATCATCCCTGAGAGGGCGAGCAGGACAAAGCCATAGTATTCGCCGAAGTACAGCCGCTCTTCCTTGAGGTACGAATGCGAAAGGAGAATCGTGAGGCCGGTGACAAAGTAGAGCAGCAGTTTCCAAAAGGCTCCATAGGCGTCGATGACCACCAGCCCGTTAAACACCTCGACAGGAGCTCGCATCTGCGAGGCCGTCAAGCCCATGCAAATGGCAAGTGTTCCCAGACTCAGCCATACCAGCCCATCTTTGTCGGATGGGCGCAGCACCGGATCGAGCACAAACACGATGCAGGCAGCGGTGATGACCAACAGCTCCGGCAGAATGAGGAACAGGTCTCCGACAGAGAAGGTCATCGCGATCTGGCCTCCGCCTCGGAACTCGTGAAGCCTCCTTCGCCGCCCGCATCGACGAGTCTGCGAGGCGTGCGAGGACCTTGGCTTCGTGGTGAGACGAGCCCCTGTGCAGCATTGTTCGTCCCTTGATCGAACACAAGGTCGGTTGTCGAGGCTGTGTCCTCCACAGATGGAAGGAATGGGTCAACCCGACTGACGGGTGAAACCTGCTCCGGAGCCGACGGAAAGACGCGAGCGATGACCTTCTCGACGCTTGGGTGCATGCGGGTCAGGATGGGGTTCGGGAACAACCCGATCGCAAAGATCAATACGACGAGCGGCACCAGGGTCACCGCCTCGCGCAGGTTGACATCACGTAGTTTCGGCAGCATGTGCGGAGCCGGCACGCCGAACGCGACACGTTGAACCATCCAGAGCATGTAGGCGGCGGCGAGGATGATTCCCAATGAGGCGAAGGCTGTGGCGATCTTGCTCCAGAGGAAGGTGCCTATCAGAATCATAAACTCCCCGACAAAACTGTTCGTGCCGGGCAATCCCAACGAAGACAATGCAAAAATGACCAGGAACGTCGCATACCGTGGCATCGGCTTGGTCAGCCCGATATTGTCCGCGATCTGTCGGCTGTGGGTGCGTTCGTAAATCATCCCCACGCAGAGGAAGAGCCCCCCGGTCGTGATGCCGTGATTCACCATCTGCATCACGGCGCCTTCGATTCCTTGAATATTAAACATGAACAGGCCGAGCGTGACGAACCCCATGTGGCTCACGCTCGAATAGGCGATGAGCTTTTTCAGATCAGCCTGAGCCAACGCCATGTACGCGCCATAAATGATGGCGATAATCGAGAGAACCACCATCAGCGGTGTAAATGCTTGAGAGGCGTCCGGCAACATCGGCAAGCTGAAGCGCACGAATCCATAGGTGCCCATCTTGAGCAAGATGCTGGCAAGAATCACGCTGCCTGCCGTCGGCGCTTCCACGTGCGCGTCCGGCAACCAGGTATGGAAGGGGAACATGGGGACCTTGACGGCGAATGCGGCGAAGAGCGCCAGGAAGAGCCAGAATTGCAGCGACTTGGAATAGGTGCCTTGGCTCAATTGAAGAATGTCGAATGTATGGCCGCCCTGGAAATACAGCACCAAAATCGCGACCAGCAGCAGGACACTGCCGGTGAGCGTATAGAGGAAAAACTTGATCGCGGCATAGAGACGATTCGGCCCGCCCCAGACTCCGATCAAAAGATACATCGGGATCAGCATCGCTTCCCAAAACACATAGAACAGCACAAAATCCAAGGCCGAGAACACGCCGATCATGGCGCCTTCCATGATCAGCAGCATGGCCATGAAGCTCTGGACTCTCGATTCGATGGAGCGCCAAGAAATCAGGATGCAGAGCGGCATCAGAACCGTCGTCATGAGGACCAGCGGGAGGCTGATGCCATCGAGGCCCAGCCGATAATTGATCGGCGGCGACGAGATCCACACTGCCGATTCCATGAACTGCATGTGGCCGGAGGAGACATCGAACATCCACCAGAGCGGGAGCGAGATCAGGAGGTCGGTCACGGCGACGGCGAGAGCGATGAGCCGAGCCGAGGTGTCCTTCACGCAAAGGACCGCAACTGCTCCGATCAGCGGGAGAAAGATCAGTGCCGTCAGCCAAGGAAAGCCGGTCATCGGAGTTCCCGTAACGAACAATTACGAGTGAACAACACCATGCTGATATCCACCTGCTCGTGCGCCACAGTGTTTCCTGCCCTTCAAAGAAGAAGGTACGCCGTCAAAATAACGATCCCTACCGCCATGGCCAACGCATAGTGCTGGGCCTGTCCGCTCTGGATCAGTCTCAACAACCATCCGCTCCACGCAACACCACGCGCGATGCCGTTGACCGCTCCGTCGATGAGATTGACGTCGACTCGCTTCCATAGCTCTGAAGCGGCTATACACGTCGGTCTGACGAACAGGCGATCATAGGCTTCATCCACATACCATTTGTTCAACGAGCCGCGATACAGGCTACCTAACTGTCGGGCTAAACGCTCCGGGAGATTCGGGTTGAGCACATACACATAATAGGCGGCGGCGATGCCGATCAGACCCATCGCTGTCGCCGCGGCCATAATCATGAGCCCATCCGAGCCATGATGAGCAGCCGCGTCGCGCCCGCTTGAAAACACCGGCTCGAGGAAGGATGGGATGCCGAGATAGCCCGTCAGAATGCTGAACAACGCGAGAATCAGGAGCGGCGTCGTCATCGTCTGTGACGGCTCATGAACATGGGCTGCGTGGCGCGGATCGACACGCGAAGGACCCCAAAAAGTCACAAACACAAGCCGGAAGCTGTAGAAGGCTGTCAGGAGAGCCGTCAGCAAGCCGAAGACTGTTAGGATTTGACCGAGAGAGCCGGACGACCAAGCGGACACCAGAATATCATCCTTGCTGAAAAATCCTGCCGTGAGTGGAAAGCCGGCGAGTGCCAGCGAGCCGACGACGAATGTCCAGTAGGTGATCGGCAACTTATCTTTCAGCCCGCCCATATGTCGCATGTCTTGCTCATGGTGCAGGGCAATGATCACGGAGCCACAGCCCAAGAACAGCAGGGCTTTGAAGGCGCCATGTGTGAGCAAGTGGTACATGCCGGAGGCGTAGGCTCCAAGCCCGCAAGCCATGACCATGTAGCCGAGCTGACTGACCGTCGAATACGCGACGACCCGTTTGATGTCGGTTTGAGTCAACGCAATCGTGGCGCCGAGGACCATCGTCGCCGCGCCTGTAATCGCGACTACGCTCATCGCGGTTGGAGAAAGGTTATAGATCGGAGCGAGACGCGCCACCATGAAGACTCCGGCTGTGACCATCGTGGCGGCGTGAATGAGGGCTGAGATCGGTGTGGGTCCTTCCATCGCGTCAGGCAGCCAGACGTGAAGCGGAACTTGTGCCGATTTACCCACCGCGCCGGTAAACAGGAGAAGTCCGATCAGCGTGAATACCGAAACCTCCCAAGTTCCCCCAAAAGGGCCGAGGATGTTCATCGTCACATCAGCCGTCTCATGGAGGACAGGAAAGATGTCGAGGTAGTTCAGCGAGCCGAAGTGATACCAGACGAGCAGAAGACCCAGCATGAATCCAAAGTCGCCCACGCGATTGACGATAAAGGCTTTGGTCGCCGCCGCACAGGCGGAAGCCCGTTCGTACCAATGGCCGATCAGCAGATAGGAGCACAGCCCCACGGCTTCCCAGAACACGAAGAGCTGCAGCAGGTTATCGGCTAATACCAACATCAACATGGAAAACGTGAACAGGGCGATGTAGCTGAAGAAACGGGCATAGCCTGGCTCGCCGTGCATGTAGCCGATCGTATAGACGTGTACGAGCGAGCTCACACCGGTGACCAGCAGGAGCATAACGGTGGTCAACCGGTCGATATGGAGACCGATGTGAATGTCGAGACTCCCGGATGTCAGCCAGGTATACAGCGGAACCGAAATGACGGAGCCGGACACGGCCACTTCTAAAAAGGCCGCCACCGACAAGACGAGCGACAATACGACCGCCGGAACCGCGACAAGGTGGGCGCGGTCTTTAATGAGCCAGCCGGCCAGACCTAGGACGAGAAAGGCGGCCAACGGAAGGAGTGGGATGAGGGCGTACAGCATAAGTTCAGGAGCGGATAGCCGATGGCTGATAGCACGAGCTTCGTACTTCTGTCCGTGCCATTCGCCATTCGCTATAAACCATCTGCGAGTTGATTACCATTTCAACAGGTTGAATTCTTCTACGTTGATCGTGGATCTGGATCGGTGCAGGGCGATGATGATCGCCAGTCCGACTGCGACCTCCGCAGCGGCCACCGTGAGAGCAAAAAAGACGAATACTTGACCGCCGAGATCTTGAAGGTGGTCGGAAAACGCGACAAAGTTAATGTTGGTCGCGTTCAGCATCAGCTCCACCGACAGCAGAATGGCGATGATATTACGCCGGATGAGCACGCCCACAACGCCTGTCAGGAAGACGATGGCGCTCAAGATGAGATAGTAGGAGATGGGGATGGTCATGCGTCAACCGCCGTGTATGTCATGTGTTACGTGTCGTTTCCGCCGATGTCGCGTTTCGCGAGGACGATGGCGCCGATCATGGCCACCAAGAGAACCAAGGAGGCCACTTCGAAGGGGAATAAGTAGGTTGAAAAAAGTATCTTGCCGATGGCCAACGTATTGTCGGTGGTGATGGCATCATGCGGTTCGGACTGGAGCGATCGACTGCCAGGATCGGTCGCTCCCGCTCCGCCGGAGAGCAGCACGATGGACTCGATCAGCAGCGGGACACAGACAAATCCCGCGATCCGCCATTGACTATGATAACGGTCGTCCTGCTTGACGTTGAGTATCATGACGACGAACAGATACAGCACGAGAATGGCTCCGGCATAGACGATAATCTGCACGGCGGCAAGGAATTCGGCATGAAGCGTGATGAAGAGCCCAGCGACGTGGAAAAACATGACGAGTAAGGAAAGCGCGCTGTAGACGGGGTTTCTCAGCGCGACCACCAGCATGGAGGTCAGGGCAATCATCCCGGCGAAGTATCCAAAAAACAGCTGCGACATGAGACGGTTCCTGGGTTAGCGGGCGATCAAGGCCAGACTAACGCTACGCGGTTGCAGTCATCGCTCGTCCAATGAGGACTCTGTGAGAGTCAGTCCGGTTTGGGCGGCACGTGCTTGAATGCCACGTTGAAAAACGCGACGTTTGGATGTTGAAGTTCCAGGCGTTTTTCGCGGACTGGAAATGAGCGGTCGCCGATTGCGAGCAATTGTTGTTTGTTCAGGTGAAGCTGGCGCTTGTCGTATACCGCCCACTCGAATTCTCTCGTCATGCCCAGCGCATCGACAGGGCAGGCATCCACGCACATCCCACAGAACAAGCAACGGGTCATGTCCATGTAATATTCTTTAGAGTAACGCTTGGTCGGTTCACCAGGCACTTCGGCGCTGACGACCCGAATGACGCGAGACGGACAGGCTGCTTCACAGAGATCGCATCCCACACACTTCTCGGTTCCATCATCGTATCGGAGCAGCGCGAGCATGCCTCGATAATTGTCCGGCAGTGTGCGTTTTTCATGAGGGTATTGCACGGTCACGGGGCGGTAATGGAGCAGATGGGACAAGGTCGCCTTCATGCCGACGAGAATCTCGTAGAATGTGATCGTTTTGAACCATTCGTACAGGTTCGAACGCTTGGTGGTCGCCATAGATGCCATATAGGTCTCGTCCGCTACTTCATCTGTTGGTAGAAGAACACCGCCAGGGACGTCACGACGATGTTACCCAATGCAATGGGCAGCATCACCTTCCAGCCGAATCTCATCAACTGATCGTATCGCAGTCTCGGTAACGTGGCTCGAAGCCAGAAAAAGAGGAACAAGAACGAGTACGTCTTGACCGCAAACCACATGATGTTCTCGACCCAGGCCAAGGACGGCAAACCGATGAGCGTCATAATCGTTCCGGGGTACGGCGCATTCCATCCGCCGAGAAACAGCGCGGCGGCGACACAGGACACTAACACCATGTTGGCGTATTCGGCGAGGAAGAAGAATGCGAATCTGAGGCCGCTGTATTCAGTGAAGAAGCCGGCGACGAGCTCGCTCTCCGCCTCCGGTAGATCGAACGGGACCCGGTTGGTTTCAGCCACCGATGAGATCACGTAGACGACAAACGCAAAAATTTGCGGGGCCGGTAACGCGAAGAGATACCAATTCCAAAAGCCTCCGGCCTGGGCGTCGGTGATTTTCACAAGGCTGAGGGACCCGCTCAAAATCAACACGCCGACAATGGACAATCCGATGTTGAGCTCGTAACTGATGATCTGCGCCGCGGATCGTAGACCGCCGAGCAGCGAGTATTTGCTGTTGGAAGCCCATCCCCCCAGGATGATGCCGTAGGCCCCGAGCGAGGCGAACGCCAAGATGTACAGAATGCCGATATTGATGTCGCTGATCACGAACGGCCTGACGGTGATGCCGTTGATCTCAAATGTCTGGTTGGGACCCCAGGGAATCACGGCAAATCCGATGAATGCAGGAATTAAACAAAGAATCGGCGCAACGGTAAAAAGGAACTTGTTGGCGCCGGCAGGGATAATGTCTTCCTTAAAGAAGAGCTTGATGGCATCTGCAAACGGTTGGAGAATGCCGTAGGGTCCCACTTCCATCGGACCCATGCGGTCTTGCATCCAGCCCAAGACTTTTCGTTCCGCAAGAGTGAGGATGAGTACCGTGATGACCACGATGCCCATGACCGCGGCGATCTGGGTCAGGGAGATGGCGAGACGCAATCCGAATTCAGTCACAATGGGACTCCTCGATGAGTATAGTCATCTGTGATGAAAAACGTCATCACGCCACCTTCATGATGGATACAGTCGCTGTCCGGAACGACGGCACCTGGGTGATCGGATCGATGGCGCATTCAAATAATCGGACGGCGGTTTGACCGAAGTGATATGGGAACCATGCCGTTCCTTGTGGGACCCGCTCCATGATCTTGACCTCGGTCGTCATTTCCCCGGACGTGCTGGAGAGCCGGACCCGATCTCCATCCGACAAGGCAAAGCGCGCGGCGTCAAGCGGATTGATACGGAGCCGTCCGCTCCCTTCGACTTGTAACAACCCCTTCGATCGTGTGGATAATTTTCCAGAATGGAACAGGCTCTGTGCCAATTCCAGCCGCACGGTTCCATCCGGTCTGGACGCTCGCACTTTGGGTTGGTACCTCGTTGTGAGGTCACGCTGATAACCGACAGTGAGATAGCGATCCATGGCCGAACGATCAACTTTGGCCGGCAACGGTGTGGGGCCCAACGAGCCATAGTCGGGAATGAGGCTCCGAATTTCCTTGAGGATCTCTTTGCTTTCGGCATACTCCATCGGCGAGTCCAATAGGATTGAAAGCGCGGAAAAGACTTCCCAGTCAGGGCGGCTTTCTCCGACAGGCTCGATCGACGGACGAACGGCCTGGACATGTCCCTCGGTATTGGTAAACGTCCCATGTTTTTCCATGGAAGAAGCGACCGGCAACACGACGTGGGCCAAGGCGGCCGTCTCCGTTAAAAACAGCTCCTGGCACACCAAAAGATCGAGGTTGCGCAGTGATCGCTCGGCATGTATCGTCGCGGGGAGGCTTCCGACTGGATTTTCTCCGACGATGAACATGGCCTTGAGGGATCCCGTGTGGGCTCGATCCAACATCTCGATGAGGGACGCGCCTCTGTCTGTCGGAAGGTCGCCATTCCATTGCTTCGCGATCCGCTCGCGATCCGCGCCGCCGGCGACTGGGCGGACTCCGGGAAGAAATTCGGTGACGGTTCCCATTTCGACCGCGCCCTGATCGTTGTTTTCCTCAGCGAGCGGCGCAAAACCGCAGCCGGGACTATCCAACTTCCCTGTCAGAAGAAGCAAATCGAGGAGAGTCACACATCCGTTGTAGCCATGTTCGCTCCGCAGCAAGAGCTGTCCGGCCAAGATAACGACCCGGCGCGCTCCTGCGGCCACCTTGGCCGCCCTCATAAAAGAGTCCGGTTCGATTCCAGTTGCAGCCTGGAGGTCCTGCCAAGAGGTCTGTTGCAGCGCGCTCGTAACGGCGTTGAGATACGCCGGATGCCGTTGCGCGAGATCCGGCTGTGTCAAATTCTGTTCGACGACGGCCTTTACCAGGCCGAGGATGGCATGGTGCGTGTCGTCGGTCGGAATGCGGAAATGATGGTGCGAGAGATTGGCGATATTGCTCATCGTGTCGACGACCGGTTCCAGCGATTCGATCGTCATCAGCGTCGCCCGGCGTTTCTTCACCGCCTCTTTGACTTTGAGGCCCGTGATGGGATTCGTCTCGGTAATGTTCGTGCCGACGAGGATCAGGACATCCGCATCCAGAATGTCATCGAAGGTGACGGTCCACCGATGCGTCCCCTGCACGAGTTGCATGGCATGCAGCCCGTTGACATGGCCATAGCGCGCGCTGCTGTCGATATTGTTGGTGCCGACGGCCATGCGGAGAAACTTCTGAAAAAGATACAAATCCTCGTTGGTGCAACGGCCCGAGATTAATCCTCCGAAGGTCTGCCCTCCATGCGCGGCTTTAATCTCGCCGACGCGGGCGGCGACGTATTCCAGCGCTTCTTCCCACGTCGTTTGCACAAGCACGCCGTCGCGCCGAATGAGCGGATGCGTGAGGCGATGGGGATCGGTGGCCGCATGGAATCCAAAAAACCCCCGAGCGCACAGGTCGCCGTTGTTGCGTCCCGCGCCATGCGCTGAGTTCACTTCAATGAGTTCCTGCCCCTTCGTCTGCACGGTGATCTGGCACCCATCGCCGCAGTAACCGCAGATGGTCTCGGCTCGTTTCAACATCCAGGGCCGATACTCGTACATGGACAGTCGGCTGGTAATCGCTCCGACCGGACAGATCTGAACGCAGCCTCCGCAGAACTCACAATCGAGCGGGTGAGAACCGAAGTACTTGATTTCGGTCATGGTGCCGCGACCGACCGGCGCCAACGCTTTGACGTCCATGACTTCATCGCAGTATCGGACACAACGGAGACACTGCACGCAGCGATTCATCTGCGTTTCGATGAGCGGACTGAAATACTCCTTTTGGAAGATGCGCTTGGTTTCAACGAACCGGCTGGCCGCCGTGTACTGGTGCGAAAAGTCTTGAAGGTCGCACTTTCCCCCTTGATCGCAGACCGGACAATCGAGCGGATGATTGGCCAGAATGAACTCGAGCACCGATTTATGGGCGTCGTCGACCACGGTGGTGGCGGTGCGTACGTTCATTCCTTCATCAACCGGCGTGCTGCAGGCCGTTTGAAGCTTGGGCATCTTTTCGATTTCAACCAGGCACATGCGACAATTGGCGTCCGGTTTGAGTTTCGGGTGATAGCAGAAATGCGGAATCATGACGCCGACGCGGCGGGCCGCTTCGATCACCAATGTCCCTTTCGGGACGTTGACCGTCATCCCGTCGATCGTGATGCGAACCATCTGCGGTGTAGTCTCAGGCATAGCTCAACGGTACGTCCAATGACCGGTTCTCAGTGCCGTCCTGCCGGCTCGAGCCGGATCAAATTCGCCACTTCGGCTTCGTTGATGAGGTCGACGTATTCTTGCCGCCAATGTTTCAGCGTGCTTTGGATCGGAGCGACTGCCGCGTCGCCGAAGGCACAGACCGTGCGGCCTGCGATGTTTTTGCATAGATCCGATAAGGTTTCAAGATCCTCCATCCGTCCGCGTCTCGCCAAAATTCTACGGAGCGTCTGCACAAGCCAAGAACTGCCTTCTCGGCAAGGACTGCACTTCCCACAGGACTCATGGTAGAAAAATTCCATCAGCCGAAGCGCAGCCCAGACTATGCTGGTGCCTTCTTCCATCACCGTCACGCCGCCGGATCCCAACATCGATCCCGCCGCCGCAACGTGTTCAAAATCCAGCTTCACGTCGAGATGGGCCGGCGTCAGAAACGGCGCCGAGGCTCCACCGGGAATAAAGGCTTTCATCGGTTTGTCGGACCGCATGCCGCCGGCATGTTCGTACACCAGTTCTCGGACCGTCATCCCCATCGGAATTTCATAATTGCCCGGTCGTTTGACATGCCCGCTGACACAGAAGACTCTGGTACCGGTGCTCTTCGGCGGCGAACCGATCGCCGCAAACCATTCGGGCCCTCGGTTGATGATATGGGGAAGGTTCGCCAACGTCTCCACGTTATTGACCACGGTCGGTTTATTGTAGAGTCCATGCGTGGCAGGAAACGGCGGCTTGACGCGGGGGAGTCCACGCTTGCCCTCGAGCGATTCCAAGAGGGCTGTTTCCTCGCCGCAGATATAGGCTCCCGCTCCCCGATGCACCCACACGTCCGCGTTGATGCCGGTGCCGAGAATGTTCTTTCCGATATACCCGGCGACTCGTGCCTCGCCGATGGCCTGTTCCAAGATTTTTGAACCCAGGACCATTTCCCCGCGGATATAGATATAGGCGGTTTCTGCCCCGATGGCGTAGCAGGCCAACACGATGCCTTCCAATACTTGATGGGGGTCCCGTTCCATGAGTTGACGATCCTTAAACGTACCGGGCTCGCTCTCGTCGGCGTTGCAGCAGAGATAACGGGGACCTTGATAGTCTTTGGGCAGAAATCCCCATTTCACACCGGTCGGGAAACCTGCGCCGCCTCGGCCTCGTAATCCGGACTTGCGGACCATTGCCGTCACATCCGGCGGAGCGATTTTCCCGAGCGTATTACGCAAGGCTTGATAGCCACCGGTCTTCTCATAGTCCGCCAGAGACCCGGTATATCCGGGCTGCATCATGTTTTTCAGAAGAATGAGTTCGTGTTGAGGCATATTGATGTGTGCCGTCTTTCATTTAACAAATAACCATTAACGTTCAACATTCAATGGTTCCGGCCACATAAATGGCCCACTCTTCAGTGGACTGGTTCCTATCGATCGCAGATCCGCCAAAATTCGGTCTAGTTTGTTCTCGGTCAGCTGCTCATAGTAGTCATCGTTGATCTGCATCATGGGAGCGGTCCCGCACGCGGCCAAACATTCCACCACACTGAGGCTAAACAGTCCGTCTGCCGTCGATTCGCCTGGTGCAATTCTCAGTTTCGCTTTAATCCATTCAATGACGGTATCCGAGCCGACGAGAGCGCACATGAGGGATTTGCATACCTGAATATGGAATTTGCCCATCGGCTTCAGGTTGAACATCGTGTAAAAAGTGATCGTCTCATAGACTTGCGGAGGCGTCAGCTTGAGAAGATGCGCGATCTCGTGCATTGCCGACTCGGTCACATAGCCTTGATCACGCTGGGCGACATAGAGGAGCGGGATCAAGGCGGAACGCTTGACCGGGTAGCGGCTCAGAATTTCCTCGATTTCCTTTCCGTATTTGTCCTTCAGCACGTTTCCTCTCCAAATTCCTTTCCCGAGGCAGCGGCCAGGATGTTCCCAACTGCGCGCATTGACCGAGCACGTCGTTTATATCCGCCAGCCCCGCGTCGCCAAGACTCCGCGTCACCCGAGCTTGCGCGGGCAGCGAGCACGGGAACATCCTGGCCGTCACGCCTCATCTATCGCACTCCCCCATGACCACATCGTAGGTCCCGAAAATCGTGATGATGTCGGAAATCAAATAGCCGCGCGCCATATGATCGAACGCGCCCATGTGGATGAAGGAGGGAGAACGAATTTTCAGCCGATAGGGACGGGGACTCCCGTCGCTGATGATAAAAAATCCCAATTCCCCCTTGGGCGCTTCAGTCGCGCAATAGCTTTCCCCCTTCGGCGGTTTGAACCCTTGGGTGAAGATGATGAAATGGTGAATCAAGCTCTCCATGTCGCGCATGACTTGCTGTTTCGGCGGCGGAATGTATTGCGGCATATCGGCGATGATCGGTCCGGGCGGCATCTGGTCGAGACATTGTGAAATGATCCGGGCGCTCTGACGCATCTCTTCGACGCGAATCCAATAGCGATCGTAGGTGTCGCCGTTTTTCCCGACCGGCACTTCCCAGTCCACCTTATTGTAAACCCCGTAGGGTTCGAGTTTGCGGACGTCATAGGCCACCCCGGATCCCCGCAACGCCGGGCCGGTCATGCCGAAATTGATCGCATCTTCTCCTGAAATGACGGCGACATGTTTCGTCCGGCCCAACCAAATCCGGTTGCCTGCGAGCAGTGAATCATACTCGTTCACCTTCTGCGGAAACGTTTCCAAGAATGTTTTGAGACGGGCCACCAATTCGGAAGTGAAGTCGCTGTCCACGCCGCCGATCCGATAATAATTCAAGGTCAGCCTGGCTCCGCACAGCCGTTCGAACATGTCGAGCAAGGTTTCCCGTTCACGAAACGTCCAGAAGAAGATCGTCATGGCCCCGATATCCAGCGCCTGAGCACCCAACCAGAACAGATGTCCCAGAATGCGCTGCATCTCCGCGACAATGGTGCGGATATACTCGGCTCGCTCGGGCACCGTGATACCGATGAGCTTTTCGACGGCGCGCACATAGGCATAATTGTTGGCCATCGCGCAGACATAGTCGAGCCGGTCGGTATGGGGAATGATCTGCATGTAGGCGAGACCCTCAGCCAGCTTCTCGACGCCTCGATGGAGGTACCCCAGATCCGGCGTCGCCTTGACGATCCGCTCTCCGTCCAGCTCGAGAACGACCCGCACCACGCCGTGCGTGCTCGGATGTTGTGGACCCATATTCAGCAATAATTCTTCCCGCCGGCTCGATGCATCTCCGGTCGGCTCGGAAAGGAACAACTTCTTCTCAGCCTCGGGGACCTCGCTTTCGATGTGCTCGACCGGCGGTTCATCGAGACGCGGGATAAAGTCGAACTGACTCCGCCATCCTCGACCTTCCGTCGGGAAGTCCTTCCGCAGCGGATATCCTTCCGCATAGTCTTCCGGCAGGAGAATGCGGCGTAGGTCCGGGTGGCCTGAAAACCGGATTCCCATCATGTCGTAGACTTCGCGTTCTAAGAAGGTCGCGCCTCGCCAGACGCTTGTGACTGAATCCAGCGATGGGTTGTCTTCGGTGACCCGCGTTTTCAGGCGAATTCGTCTACCGTGCGGGAGCGACAACAAGAGATAGATGACTTCAAATCGCTGCTGATCGGTTGGATAGTCGGCGGAGCAGATATCAGTGATATGGTCGAAACAAGCCTCCGGGTTGTCATGCAAAAAACGAGCGATCTCCAAGATCCTCGGTGCAGCGACATGAACGGTCGTTTCCGATCGGGCCGTGTCGACATCGACGGAGAGCACCCCCTCCGGAAACTTGTTGAGTAACGTTTCAATGAGAGATTGCATGGTTTTAGGGACCTGGTCACTCGTCACTGGTCAATTGACGGATGACCCATGACCAATAACTCCCTTCATTTCACGAACACTTTCTCTCGCTGGATCTTTTCCTGTAGCTTCAACAGTCCGTCCAGCAAGGCTTCCGGTCTCGGCGGACAGCCGGGCACATAGACATCAACCGGCACGATCTGATCTACACCCTGAACGACCGCATAGCTGTTGTAGTGATTGCCCGAAGTCGCGCACGAGCCCATAGAGATCACATATCGAGGCTCAGGCATTTGGTCGTAGATCCGTCGAATGACCGGCGCCATCTTGCGCGAAACCGTTCCTGCGACAATCATGAGATCGGATTGTCTGGGAGATGCGCGAAAGACACCGGCGCCGAAGCGGTCCAGGTCATATCGGGAGGAGACGCTGGCGATCATTTCAATGGCGCAGCAGGCCAACCCGAAAGTCATGGGCCACAATGCCGACTTTCTGGCCCAGTTGACGACCGCGTCCAGATTCGTCGTCACGATATTCGCGTCAAACTGTCGTTCTAGACTCACTTGTTTCCACATCCTTTTCTCAGATGAAGGACGGCAGAGCTGTCCTTCACTGCGCGCGTTTCTCACCCACCCCAACCCAGGTCGCGCCAAGACGCGACTTTTGCCCATGCGAGCACCGCTCACCGAATCCCAGTCTATTGTTCCTGTGTGTGCGGTGGGCAAGCACGAAGGATAGCCCATCGCCCTTCAATCCCACTCCAGCGCCCCTTTCTTCCATGCGTACCAGAACCCGACCACGAGGATGGCGATGAACAGGACCATCTCTACTAATCCAACCAGCCCAAGACTGTTGAATGCAACCGCCCAGGGATACATGAAGACAATCTCGATATCGAAGATTACAAACAGCATCGCGATGATGTAATACCGCATCGGAAACTGTACACGGGCGTCCTGAAAGAGTGGGCTTCCACTCTCATAAGGGGCCAGCTTTGCCCGATAGGGTTGGTGCGGACGGACAAACTTCCCGAGCAAAAGAATCAGCGTTCCGAGCGCGATGCCCACACCGATGAAGATGAGGATCGGAATATAGTTTTCCGGAACGGTTGAGCCGCCCATACAGACCTCAGAACATCTTGCTGAACGTCGATGATGCCGTCATGCGAATCCCTTACGCGGCTGATTGCGTTGTAAGCGCCGAACCAAAGAAAGGTTTGTACTGCAAGCCGTCGAGTTCAGGCTGCCGGATTCCCTTGTGTTGGATGAGGACCTTGAACGTCGTACCCATCCCGTTCGGTCTCAGCAAATGAATCGCCGCGTTGAACTGCGGACTGTCTTGCTCCAACTCCGCTATCATCTGTTCGACGCCGAGTCCCATGAGGAAACTCATTTGGTTCGTGAATCCGGTCATGTGGAGTTTTTGCTCTTCACCGGCCGCCGCCAAGCTCGAAAAATCTACATGGGCGGTCATGTCCTGCTCGCCCACGCGCAGAAATGGGTCTTCGTTTACAGATTGTTGGAAATAGCAAAGAAAGGTGCCGTGTTTTCGGGCGGACCGATAGAGGTCCTGTGCCGTGTGGCCGTAATCGATGGTGAGCACGAATCCACGATCCAGATGTTGAGCGACTTGCTTCATCCATTCCGATGCCCGGAGATTGATCTCGGTTCGATAGCCTTCCGGCCAATCGGCGCTCACCGGGCGAAGCCGATGGACCACGGTGTCCGACGACAGCGGCATCAGATATTCAACGAATTTCCCGTCTCGATAGTCCACCCAGAGTTCCTCGATCCCCTTGGCCGTGACCTGAACGCGGTGGACCGGAAACGAGTCCACGAGTTCATTGCTGAAGAATAGTCCGGTCAGACCTTGAGGGGCCACATTCGCAAGGTCGTCCACCCATGTCAGTAGGGCTGCTCGATCCAGCCAAGGAGCCAGGCTCCTGCGCTGCAACTCACGCATGGCCGGACTTCGGTCTATCAGGACATATCGAAGATGCTGAAAAAAAGAATGATAGCGACCCTCGCATGTCGCCAGGATATGTTTCGCCAGCAAGCCTTTGCCGGGCCCCATTTCAACGATGGTAAAGGGATGGGGTTGGCCGAGTAATCGGTACATCTGTTCGGCTTGTTTGGCCAGAGCTTGCCCCAGAATAGGATGGACATCCGAACTCGTGTAAAAATCACCACGCTGGCCGATCCGTTCTTGCGGTGGTTCAGGGCTGCGCATGTAATAGCCGAATTGCGGGTGATACAGAGCCAACTCCATGAAACGAACAAACGGGATCGGGCCGGAAGCAGCGATCTCAGAGGCAATGGAAGCAACGAGTTCCGGATGCCCTGTGCTCACGGAAAGCTCCAATTCGCCACCCCAAGACAGAAAAAAGCGACACCCTTAGCTTATGGGCAACACTTGCCCATCGCCGGGTGTCAAAGGGAAATAGAGTAGCCTTCGGAAGTGCGTTAAGTCAAGGCGAGATCAGGAGGAACGGGCGACGATCAGTTCTCCTGTTGGGCTTCCACATATTCATTATATTCATTCGACGTTTTCGTGAAGTGTCAGACTTTCGGCATAGCAACAAGGTCGAGTCTCCCGGCTATTTTGACCAGATCAGGAAGAGAGTCGGCTTTCATCTTCTGCATTACCTTGCCTTGATGTGCCTTC
Organism: Nitrospira sp.; assembly: GCA_025934915.1. Classification (GTDB taxonomy): domain Bacteria; phylum Nitrospirota; class Nitrospiria; order Nitrospirales; family Nitrospiraceae; genus Nitrospira_D. Next base: position 8,288 of record JAICWG010000011.1, on the reverse strand, counting down.
ACCGTGATTTTGCTGATGCCGAGCTCGCCCCCAATCTGTTTATTCAATAGGCCCGTAACCACTAACGCCATGACCTGCCGTTCACGCGGCGTAAGCGACGCATAACATTGCCGGAGCTCCTGTATCTCCGCTTCATGACCCAGAGCAAGGCGGCTGCGTTCGAGGGATTGCCGGATGGCGCCGAGCAGCACGTCATCCCTGAATGGTTTCGTTAAGAATTCGACCGCGCCGGTCTTCATGGCTTGGACCGTCATGAGTATGTCACCGTGCCCTGTCTGGTTGCCAGCCTTCGCAACGGATCAACAATTCCAGGGACTCGCGCACGGAGATGTCGTCATCAACGACAAAGACGATGGGTGTTGCGGGCGACATGGGTGGTGCCCCCAACTCATGGCCAAGTGCGTACGATGAAATCATATTATATCCTCTCCGGGTGGGAGTAGGCTATCGCTCAGCTGATGCTGAGGGCTGTCTTCAGCGCCGCAAGCAGAGCCGTATCGCTGAATGGCTTCAGCAGGAACTCTGCGGCTCCTTGTTCGAACGCTCGCGCGCGGACAGCCTCGTCCTTCTGACCAGTGATGAAAATGATCGGGATGGTGTGTCCATGAATCTTCAATTCATGTTGGAGATCGAGTCCAGTCATACCCGGCATGGCGATGTCGAGGATTAGACATTTGGTTTGACCAACGCTATCAAATGAGCAACCGCCTCGGACGATCGTTGACGCCGTTCATGGCATCCTGGCATTCAGGAGCAGAATGAAGCTCCCCGCAGCAAGCTGCGGGGTATCACAGAACTCAATTCCGAAGACTTCTCGGAAGGAGAGGCCAACCCCGTAGCGAGCTACGGGGAATGTCAAGTTCAAGACGACTTGCTGGAGCTGAACACGATCGCCCGTGACAAGGGGGAGCTCTCCGGCAAGTTCCGTTTGCACAATCACCCGGTTCTTCTGAAGTTCACCATGTAAGAGCGCAATCACCTCTCGTGTCGACTCATTGAGGTCCACCGATTCCGCTGTGGGCGCTCTCTTGCTAAAGAGCGCGCGCAATCGCGTGATCACCTCAGACGCACGGGTGCCGTCCCGCATCGTGCGCCGCACGGTTTCCCGCGCGCCCCGTCGAGGTTCGGGGGATCAGCACTGAGCATTCGCAGGCAGGTGCCGGCGTGAGTGATGATGCCCGTCAGCGGCTGGTTAAGCTCGTGCGCAATCGACGCGGATAGCTGCCCTATGGTCGCGATGCGGTTTGCGTGCGCCATTTCCATCTGAATCTCGTGGTATCGCCGCTCGCTTGCGCGAGCAGCGTCTTGTGCCAGTTTGCGATCACTGAGGTCAACGACGAAGGCGACACCCTCATTCTGCGCTCCATCGAAAATGGCCCCACCGACGAGTACAGGCACACGGGTACCGTCCTTCTTGAAGAACTCCTTCTCGTATGGTTGAACGATACCGCTTGCATGGAGTTCCACGATCCGTTGTTCGTCCGCTTCACGCCAGTCAGCGGGCGTCAATTCGTTCCAGCGCAGCCGACTCGCCAAGAGATCGTGCAGGAGATCGTGATGGGTATATCCTGTGATAGTGAGAAAGGCTTCATTGGCTTCCATGATACGACCGTCAAGATTCCAGATGAAGATGCCAATGATGTTGGAATCCACCAGCCGCCTAACCCGTGCCTCCCGCTCCTGGAGATCGTCATAGAGACGCGTGTTCTCCATTGAGATGGCCGCCTCCGAGGCAAGTAGCTTGAGGACGGCCATTCGAGCGGGTGTGAACGCGTGAGGCGTCAGGTTGTTCTCGAGGTAGAGCATGCCGAGCAATCGGGTCTGTCTCAGTATCGGCAGGCAGAGCACGGAGCGTGCATGGTGCTTGCGAATATACTCATCTGCGGCGAATGGATTCCGGCTGGACGCGTCATTCAAGAGAACGCCTTCTTTGGTCCGAAGGACATAGTGAAGAACCGCACTCGGCAGATCTGCGGCGGTTACGCGAGTGTGTCGCAGCTCTACCTTCACCCCACTGCTGCTGGTTGTGGCTTCAGCCTCGATCCGGTAGTCATCACCGTCCGGGAGAATCAACAGACCTCGTTGAGCCCCGGCGTGCTCGATGGCCGTGCGCATCAGCGTATCAATCAACTTCTCCAAAACGATCTCGCCTGACAGTGCCTCCGAGACCTTGATCACGGTTGCGAGATCAAGTTGTTCGACGGGTGCCAGGATCATGGTCGTTGAGTCGGACAGCGGCTTGTCCACCCTGAGGTGGGGATAGAGCTGCTCCAGTTGGCGTACCTTTCCGTCAGCTTCCCAACAAAGGTAGCAGTAGCGCGCATCTCGCAGGTAGGTTGTCGCGATCTTCTCGAAACCGCGCGCCGCGTAGAAACGTCCCGCAAGCTCGTTGGCGATCGCCTCATTGTTGACAAAGCCGTTGCTGTGCGCCGACCGGATGGCCTGATCGTAGAGCTGCTCGGCCTCGAGCACGCGGCCTTCGATCCGAGCGATCTCCGCGCCGATCAGAGCGGCACGGTTTTCAAAATTCTCCGGGCAATTCTCTGCCCATATCTTGTGCTGTCTGTGGTGAACAGCCGGAGCCTCGACATGCCGATGTTGCGAGTCGTCCGTTGCCGAATCACAGGACGCAGCTCGCGAGAGTGCACTGTAAAAATGATATTCCGCCACATCGAAGAAGGAAGGCGATGTCCAGAGCAGGCGTTCTGCATTTAATGACGCCTCAATCGCGGAAGGGTAGTCTCCCGCAAAGAAACGCGCCTGTAACTTGCGGATCCAATACCAACACTCCGGCAGCGCTAAAACAGGTGCACTTGCCAAATGATGCTCGAACTGAAGCTCGTCGAAGCGCTGGCCATTGAACGAGCCGAATGTCGCCGTCAAGCCACGAAGCGTCCGGATGAGCCCGAGCTGCGCGGTGATGCAATCGATGACGAGAACGAAGCGGACGTTCGTCGCGAATTCGAGACCAGTCTCGGCTTCACGCTGCACCTCGGCTAAGGGGTCTCCCGCCGCGAGAAGATTTGTGTTCAAGGCAATGCGGCTGTATCCGGCATACGTGAGATCACCGACCCTGTTCGCGGCGTCGAAATAGTGATGCACGAGCTCTCGCCCTGTCTTGACGTGCTTCGTCCATGGGATGATAAGACATCCAAAACACATATAGGTGCGGGCTTGATAGCGACGCAATCCACGCGCTTCCACCAGATCGTAGCCAAGTTGGCCAAACCGGAATCCGGCCTGATAGTCCCCGAAATGAGATCCAGCGAGCATACCCAACCATACATAGGCATAGCAGGATCCATCGCAGTTGCCGTGCTCCAAGCTGAGACTGACCGTTTGACAAAGCAGGAGAGCAAGAAATCCTCGATCGGTATACAGCGCAGGTGTCACGACCTCAGTGAATACATCCAGAACATCAAGCAGTTCCGGATTGGTCATCAAGGGCAGGTCAACGAGGTCCTCGATTTGTCGGTTTCCCAGTAAAGACCAGATGTGGTCGTATTCTCGCGATACTTCCTCTTCAGTAGGGTGCGGAACCCAACCCGTGCCACGACCTCTCATGAATTCAAGAAAAACCTCCACGGCGCGGTCGCTGCGATCCACAGCTTGATAGAGCGTCAGGCGTAAACGTGTGACGAGAGCGATATCATGGGCGCTGTTCGCCCGGTCGACCAACATGGCAAGCCGCTTCTCGGCAGCAGCCATATCCGTGGTCAGTAATCGCACTCGGCCAAGAGATATTCGATCGAGAAGACAAGGTCGTAGTTATGGTTCCAGGTCTCTTCGGTCAACAAACCCCGTCCCGCGTGGAGGTACTTCAGCGCCGAGACATACGCCGTTGAGATCTTTGCGCGCCTGCCCGCAATGAAATTTAATTCCGCGATCCGTTCACGCTCTGTACTCGATGTGACCAGGTGACGACCACGGTTGAGTTGGTTGACGATCTCGAAGATCCCTTCCTCAAGTTTGTCTGGAGGCGTGTGTGATGCCAGCAACATGCCGATTCGGAGATGCATCTCTGCGCGCAATTCTTGTGGGATCAGAGAATACGCTGCTTCCTGAACGCGATCATGTAGGAAGTGATACGAATCTTTTGAGCGCAAAATAAAACCCGCCCCGACCGCTTCCGCCAGGTGGGCCTGCATCTGCTCCAGTGAGTCCTGACAGACCATACGTAGCATCGTGAACGCTGCGCTGTTGCCCAAGCAGGCAAGCGGCGAACATGGTCAGCACCACCACCGCTCCGAATACCACCGCTCCCGGTCCGGCCCTGATCATCGCCAGCGACTGAATCTGGACAAGCGCTGTGAGGATGGTCACGACGTAGATATCCAGCATCGACCAGCGACCGACATACTCCACCAGCCGGTAGAGCCTGGCGCGCTGGTGGGACTGCCAGGCGGATCGACGTTGAACAGAGATCAACAGGAACGCGAGCGCCAAGATTTTGAGGAGTGGGACGGCCACGCTGGCGAAGAAGACGACCACAGCGATCGGCCACGATCCAGAGGTCCAGAGGTAGGCGACGCCGCTCATAATCGTGTCGGTTTGCGTCCCAAAAAGAGAACCCGTTTCCATGACCGGCAAGACATTTGCCAGGATATACAGGATGCAGGCTGCGATCAGAAGGGCCCATGTCCGCCCGATACTGTCGGGTGTGCGCATGTAGAGGTCATTGCCACAGCGGGCACAGGCCAGCGCATCCATTGCCTGCGCTGGCCTGGACACAAGCCCGCAGGCGCGACACGCGTACAGGCCGCATCGGGCTGCCGTGATCGGGGCGGCCGTCATCGCGCGACCTCCTGCTCCCATAGGTCGCGCGGATTGAACGCCCCCGCTGCGGCGATGAGTAGAAGCACGCACCCGCCGAGGGCCCAGAGCGCGATTCCCGGGATGACCGTCGCAAAATGCATCAGCTTCACGGGCGAGACGAGAAGGCCCAGCATGAAGACCTCGACCATACTCCACGGTCGTACGGATTGAACCGCACGAAGCAAGGAAGAAAAGCCAAGCGGCATGCGCCCAAGGTACAGGGCCAGCAAGACATAGATCATGATGCCAAGATCGAGCGCGGGCATCAGCATAGTTGTCACTGAGACGAGCACGGCGACGGCTTCCATGTTCTGATGCCACAGCGCCTGCACCGCACCGTACAGAGTGGTGTCATATCGCTCACCCTGGATTGCCAGCACCACAATCGGGAAGAGGTTGGCAAGAATAAAGAGCACGAGGCTGGCGAGTGCATACGCAAGTCCCCGCTGGACGCTGTCCGGCTGATGGCGGTACAGCCTTGCACCACAGCGTCTACAACACGCCGTGCTACCCATAGGAAGCACGACCTTTCGCTGGAGAAGGTCGCATTCACCGCATGCGATAAGATGTGAATGCTGCGTCATCTGAGTTCCGACTGACTGCGTATCTCGTCGTCTCCTATGTGACCCCGTAAAGCAATTGGCAGTTTCGCACTCGTTAGCGAAGGAGAGAGCGCTGTCTCACGCCGAAGGCTAATTACTTCCTCAAGGTCAGCACGTATGAAGGCCGTTTTTCTGTACAACCTGTTCATATCCGACTTCCTCCTCTCTCGCCTCGCCCACCTACAATTCGATCTGTTCTGTGAAACCGGACTTGAATTCCTTGTACATGACCAACAACCGTCCCTGTTCGATCTTGAAAGGAAGGGCATCCAGATGGCGCGGTGCCGGGCCGGCCAATACCCGACCGCTGACATCGTACACACTACCGTGACAGGGACATTTGAACCTCCGGTCCATGGTATCCCAGTGATAGCCGCACCCTAAGTGTGTGCACATGGGGGAGAATACCGTCACCTGCCCGTCTGATTGCTTCACCGCCCAGACCGCTTTATGAGTCTTCGCCTCCCAATAGCCATCTCGAATGGTGGCGACATAGTCAAGCTGCTTGGGCTCGCCGGCTGCCAGCTCATCCATCCCACCAATTTCCACCCACGGCTTGTCGCGGCGCTTCAGAGCCGGCGAGATCACATACCCGACGAGCGGGATGGTGAGGCTCAAGCCGATCAGCCCGGCCGCCGCCTCAGTGACCCATTGAAAGAATTTCCGTCGCGTACCGACCGGAGTATAGAAACCGGGCGCATCCTGATCTTGTGGTTCCATAGCAACCATTCCCTCTCACTCCTTGCGAACAGTGGTACAGTCCATTTGTCAGACGACAGCTCATCCCAAGGGGCGGCGCGGATGTCGTCACTCGACTGGTTGGAGTTGTTGCCACAACTGGATGCCGGCTCGCAGCCGGTCCATCGCTGCAGTCACGGTTTCGCTTTCATTAAAAATCGCTGTGCCGGCCACGAGAACGTGAGATCCCGCGGCAACCGCCAATGGAGCCGTTGCCGCATTGATGCCTCCGTCCACCTCCACCTCGCAGCCTTGCGTGCGCTCATCAATCATCCCGCGCACACGCCGTATCTTGGGCAGTGTCGTGTGGATGAACTGCTGGTGTCCAAAGCCCGGGTTGACCGTCATGACCAGCACTTGATCGACGTCCTGAAGGATTTCGTCCAACACTGCCGCAGGGGTCGCCAGGTTGATGACCACTCCGGCACGTTTACCCAATGTCTTGATGCGTTGGATTGTGCGGTGCACATTGGCATTGCCTTCCCAGTGAACAAGGAAGGAATCCGGCCGGCCTCCACGAACTCGTCAAAGAACAGGTCCGGGGCCGAGATCATCAGATGGATCTCCAGAGGCAGGCGCGTCACCCGGCGAAGTGATTGAACAACCGACGGTCCCATCGAGAGGTTGGGCACGAAGTGTCCGTCCATCACGTCGATGTGGATGCGGTCGGCTCCAGCCTGCTCCGCCTCCGCCACCTGCTGGCCCAGATGGGCGAAGTCAGCGGAGAGGATAGAAGGAGCAAGTTTCACGAGACCCTTGTCCATACCCCACATCCCTCTTGCTCACAATTCTCGGACCATTAGGTGGTCCGACCCCGTCATCCGATTTCCATGCGATGTTCCGATCATGGCCTACTTAGGTGTTGGACGCCTCAAAGATACGCTGAATAGATCGATCCAGCTGGGCGTTGAACTCAGCATCGGATTGCTGGGCCGACAGCCCTTCGACGAGCGCCCGCGAAAAGCTCGCTACGATACCATGATTCCTGCGCAGGCGGTGGTCGGCTTCTTCCAGCCCATAACCGCCCGACAACGCCACCACCCTCAGGACATTGGGATGTCTGACGCAACCTGCGTAGAAGCCGTCTTGCTCAGGTAGTGAGAGCTTCAGCATGACCAACTGCCCAGTCGGCAGTTCCTTGAGCTTCTCGACAATGGCCGCCTTGAGCATCACCTCGGCTGTGACCTTTTCTGGGCAGTGAATGTCAACCTCTGGCTCGATGATCGGCAAGAGGCCGACGGCAAGGATCTGCGCGGCGAGCTCGAACTGCTGACTCACGATGCCCCTGATGCCGGCCGCATTGGCTTGCTTGATGAATGAACGCATCTTGGTTCCAAAGATGCCCGTTGCTTTGGCTTTATCGAGCAGCGCCGCAAGCGAGGGTATCGGTTTCATCAACTGGACCCCGTCCTTCTCAGGTGCAAGGCCTTTATCCACTTTCAGAAACGGCACAATCCGTTTCACGTTCCAAAGGTAGTCCACGGTAGGCCGCCTCTCGATGTCCCTGTCCATGGTGTCCTCGAACAGGATGGCGGCAATAATCCGCTTGCCGGTGAAGCTGGGGCTGGTCATGATGCGCGCGCGCATCTGATGCACGATCGCAAACATCTCTTCATCGTTGGACCACGCACCGTCGTTGATTCCGTAAAGACGCAGCGCGTCGGGCGTGCTGCCGCCGCTTTGATCCAGCGCCGCAATGAAGCCGGGGTGTGCCTTCATCTTCTGTCGTTGTTCATCAAAGCTGAGAGGTTTCATGATGCATCCTTCAGTTTCCTGTAACGACGAATCAGCTTGTTGCTGGAACTATCATGGTTGAGCGTAGGTTCTGTCTTGTTCTTGAGTTCCGGGATAATGCGCTGAGCTAACATTTTGCCTAATTCGACGCCCCACTGATCGAACGAGTTGATCTGCCAGATCGCACCCTGGGTGAACACTGAATGCTCGTACAGCGCGATCAGTTTGCCGAGCGTCTCCGGTGTAAGACGTTCGGCGAGAATTGTGTTGGACGGACGGTTGCCCTCGAAGGTCCGGTGCGGCACCAGCCATGCCGGGGTGTTCTCCGCTTTGACCTCTTGCGGCGTTTTGCCGAAGGCCAGCGCCTGGGCTTGGGCAAAGGCGTTGGCTAGGAGCAGG
>JAICWG010000162.1 GCA_025934915.1 Nitrospira sp. | reverse complement strand
TCCGCATTGATGACGCCGAATATTTTGTCAAGACTAAGGGTGGAGCCGAAGTTCGCTTGCACACTGATAAGACCACCAACATGAGAGGGAAAATTAGAAAGGGTGATCAGATAGAAGCGACCGTCAACGATCAGAATCATGCGCTGTCGATTCAAGCGATCCGATAAAGACATCTACGTCATAAATATGGTCGACAGGCGCAGGTGCGGCTCCGGAGATGGCAGAGCTAAGTACATTGAGTTAGGAACTCGCTCAGTACAATTCAGCCGGAGGAGTGTTCCAATGCTGACTGTGATCCCCCGCCCTCGTTCTGGAATTGTTGGGGAATCCACCAATGATGAAGCATACGATGTGCTTCCTGGTGAAGACCGCCTTGTGAAAGACATCATGACCCATGAGATAGCTATAGCCAGGGCCTCCGTCACTGCCAAAGAAGCGATTGATGTCATCAGAGATCGGGACGTGCCCATCCTGGTTGTGTGCCGCGAGAGCGAGCCGGTCTCCGCGCTCACAGAATATGACTTGGCCATCAACGCACTTACTGAAGATCGCACTGATTCGTTCACTCTCGATGAGCTGATCAAGAAGCGCATGATGATTCGATGTCGTGAGGATGCCATTCTCGCCGATGCAATTCATGCAATGCTCAGCCATCGCACCCGTCATGTTCCGGTCGTGAATGCAAAAGGCGATCTAGTTGGTGCGCTTTCGTTGGTGGATGCGGTAGGAGCCATCACTCCGGATGCAGCAGCACTTTGGCAAGCAAAGATACGACAGTTGTGGACTGAGACACCCGAGTTCAAATGATAGAGCACCCCCCCCGATGTGTCCTCGCTCTGGTATTTCCGAGTTCATTTCTTGATATGTTCCGATAACGTCAAGCCATGGACGTGGTACGGACAGATTTCAAACACAGCTGGTTGAATGCGCGTTCGAGCGTCCCGGGGTTTTTGATAGCCCTGACCCTACTCAGCACCTTCATTATCGATGCCGGATTGCCTGATGGAATTGCCGCTTGTGCGCTCTATTCAATAGCCATCGTCCTTGCCCTCTCGTGGGACGGTGCTCGTGCTATTGCCTCCGTCACCGCAACGGCACTGGCGCTCACGCTGATAGGATTATGGATCGGTCCATTGGGAGATTTCCAGACAGGCGTCATGAATCGCGCGATCGGGGTCATAACACTCACAGGCCTCGGCTTGATATGCCTGCACGTGGATCGAAAGAGGCGGCAGCTGTTCCAATCTTGTGATGAGCTTGCCGCCAGCCGACAGCAACTCCATTCATTCGTCGATGAGATGAACAACACCGGTGTTGTGTTGTGTGATCTTCGAGGACGTGTGACCGAATGCAATCAGGGCGCTCAACTTCTCACCGGTTATACGAGCGACGACATGGAGGGTCGGCCGCTCTATCGTGTGTTTCCGGGAACGATGAATCCGGGTACTCGTTGGGGGCAAATCTATCACTGGGCCCGCCGCAAGGGTCACGTTGCTCGGGAGGAAGTCTTTCGACGACGAGACGGCTCATGGTGTTTGATACATATGATGGTCAAACCCTTGCAAAACCGATTTAGACGTCTTCACGGATATTCAATAGTAATGCACAACCTCGCCAAGTCCCCCCCGGTGAGAAAAGGAAGCAGTTCGAAGAGTCGACCTGTGAGTTCAGTATTGAGGGATAACAGGGATGTCTTATTGTATAGGTGTCGCTTTGAGCCGAATCGGACACTGGACTATATCGATGTTAAAAGCGCCCAATTGCTTCATGATCCAGCCGGCGGAGTTCCGTCGGAGCAAGGACAAGCGCTCGGTGACTGGATCCATCCGCTCGATCGTGAGCCGGCGTGGAATGCCATCGAGGAGGCAGTCCGCGCTCAACGTCCCTACATGCTGGTGTATCGGCTCGTCGGTGCGGAAGGCAAAGACAAAAACGACAGCAAAAACAACAGATGGGTATGGGATGAAGGAGAAGCTTTCAAAACCGACGACGGACGCATCGGCTTGGAAGGCTTTCTCGTCGGCATTTGATCCACTCTTCACCGCCGCGTAGGTCCTCTGCTAGGGGGCTTCCCAGTACGAACCCTGCTGTGGACCTTATAGGTAGTACATAATAGGTAGTACGTAAAACGCGCGCCACATGAACGCTATAAGGGATACGCGCAAAACAGCTCAGAGGATAGAGGCTTGCACTATGACCCATACAATTCCGTTGGGAGCGCAGGTGCTGGAAGATGGTGTTCAGTTTAGAGTCTGGGCTCCCAAAGCTAAACGCGTAGAGGTTCTGTTTGGGAACGGCAAGACCCAATCGCTGGGGAGAGATGATGGACCAGGCTACTTTACTGGAATCGCCTCGGATGCATGTCCGGGCATGACCTATCGCTATCGACTAGACGACGACAAGGATTTTCCGGACCCTTGTTCCCGTTTTCAACCGGAAGGACCTCACGGCCCTTCTCAAATTGTGAATTCCTCCGCCTACCGGTGGCGAGATCACGATTGGGCCGGTGTCCGCATGGCGGGACAAGTCATCTACGAACTCCAACTCGGCGCCTTCACCGAGGAAGGGACGTTCGACGCCGCCATTCGCGAGTTGGATGCGCTCAAACGTCTCGGGATCACACTGTTGGAGATCATGCCGATTGCCGAATTCCCCGGTCGGTGGAATTGGGGGTACGACGGGGTGTGCCTGTTCGCACCATCACATACGTATGGGGACTATGATGCCCTCAAGCGTTTCGTGGATGCCGCCCATGAGAAGGGGCTGGGAGTCATTTTAGACGTGGTCTACAACCATTTTGGGCCGGATGGAAATTATTTATCGGTATTCAGCGATGATTATGTTACCGACCGATATCCGAATGAGTGGGGGCAAGCTCTCAATTTCGATGGACCAGGGTCGGAGGGCATGCGGGAATTGGTTGTTCAGAATGCCTGTTATTGGATTGAAGAATTTCATTTGGATGGCTTGAGGATCGATGCGACGCACGCAATCCACGATGCCGGCGATCAACATATCTTGGCGGACCTGTCCGTTGAGGCGCGGCGGGTTGCGGGACGCCGATCCATCGTTTTGATCGCCGAGAGTGAGGCGCAGGAGATTCGCGCGGTTCGTCCTGTGGAACAGGGTGGGTGGGGTCTTGACGCCATTTGGTGCGATGATTTCCATCATGCCTGCCGCGTTGCTGCGACGGGACGGCGTGAAGCCTACTACACGGATTATCTCGGCACGCCGCAAGAGTTGGTGTCTGCCGTGAAGCGAGGATTCTTATACCAGGGCCAGCGATACCATTGGCAAGGCAAGGCGAGAGGAACAATGGTTGGGCAGGAACCGGCGAGCAGTTTTGTCTTTTATATTCAAAATCACGATCAGATCGGCAACAGCTTGATGGGGAACCGCCTCCACATGCTGACCAGTCCCGGTCGATACCGCGCTATGACGGCCTTGTGTCTGCTCGCTCCACAGACTCCCATGTTGTTCATGGGGCAGGAATTTGCCTCTTCGAGTCCGTTCTTGTTTTTCGTCGATTTTGCGGGACAAGACCTCGGCCCAAAAGTCCGCAAGGGGCGACTAGAGTTCTTACGCCAGTTTCCCACCTTTGCCTCAGAGGGCGCTCAAATGTCGATGCTGGACCCGAACGATCCCACGGCTTTCAAGCGATCGAAACTGGACTGGAGCGAACGGCATGAGCATGCGTCGGTTTACCGCCTGCATTGCGATTTGCTACGCCTGCGCCGCGAAGATCTTGTGCTCTCGGCGCAGGCTAGAGATCGTCTGGACGGAGCAGTGCTGGGATCGCATGCTTTTGCAATCCGGTATTTCGAAGAGGCGGGGTTCGACCGTCTCCTGATCGTCAATCTGGGCGCCGATCTCCATCTGGTTCCCGCTCCCGAACCGCTGCTGGCGCCGCACCCGATGGGGTATTGGGATCTGGTGTGGTCCAGCAATCACCCGCAGTATGGGGGCCTCGGCGCGCTGAATCCGCTGACGGAAAAGGGGTGGCACATTCCGGCCGAGTCGGCGACAGTGTTTCGCATCGAGCGGAATGTTGCGGCAGTTGCCCGCGAGTGAACCCAATGAACGAAGAGATGGTTGAGTCACCGCTGCTATCCGAACCGGGCATCACTCTGCCGTGGGAACGAAACGGAGATGTGAATGCATTCTTGTCTCTCGAGTGGCTGGTGACGAACGGATTAGGAGGGTATTCGTCCAGCACGGTCATGCAAATTGCGACACGCCGTTATCATGGAATATTCGTCCCCGGCTTACCCTCGCGTGGACGCACCATGGTCATTCCAAGACTTGATGAAGAACTCGATGTCGGCGGGACGACCATTCGGCTGAGCGGAGCGGAGCACGCAGACGGCAGATTAGACACGGATATCTTCGAATATCTTAGGACGTTTCGTCGAGAATGGCAGACTCCAATATGGAAATTCTCATGTCATGATCGAGAGGTGCTCAAGCGCATCATCATGCCGTATGGCCAGAATACCGTCTATGTAGAATATCGGCTGCACGCGGGAGAGCCCGTCACGTTGCGACTGCGGCCCTTCGTGACATTTCGTATGCCCGACGCGCCGTTGAGTGAGGCGCGTAAGCCGCCGTTTCTCCTGACCATCATGAGAGAACAGTATGAAATGCCGCTGTGTGAAGGAGTGTCTCCGTTGAAACTGTGCCTGAGACCGCAAGCAGGCGCATTCGTGGCTGATACCTACATCAGTCGCGACGTGTCTTATCGGGTGGATCGCGATCGCGGCTCTCCGCATGTCGAGGATCTCGAAAGCCCCGGCTATTTCACCGTGCAGTTGGATCGGGAACATCCGGTGTCTTTTGTGGCCAGCATGGAGCCATGGGAAAATCTCCAGCACAACCCCGCTGCCGTATTCGATGCAGAGCAGGCTCGGTTGCTGAAACTCATACCTCAAGCCGAAGCCGCCGGCTCCTTCGAAACACAGCTGACCCTTGCGGCCGACCAGTTCATCATTTTCCCCGGTAGTCGCATGGAGGAGCACGCGATGGCGTTGGCCTCCGGCGACGAAGCGCGAACGATCATTGCCGGATACCCCTGGTTCACCGATTGGGGGCGAGACACGATGATCAGTTTGGAGGGGCTCACATTGTGCACCGGGCGGCATCGAGAAGGCCGCGCGATTCTACGCACGTTTGGACATTACATCAAAGATGGGCTTATTCCCAATCTATTTCCGGAAGGTGAGCGCACGGGATTGTACCACACGGCGGACGCCACCTTCTGGTTCTTCCACGCGCTCGATCGGTATTACGAGGTCACAAAAGACCGGGACACGCTGATGGTGCTGTACCCGTCCCTGAAGGGCATCATCGAACATCATCTTCACGGAACGCGTTTCGGTATCGGTGTCGATACGAAGGACGGTCTTCTGAAGGCCGGCGCACTGGGCTATGCGTTGACGTGGATGGACGCCAAGGCGGCGGACTGGGTGGTGACGCCGAGGCGAGGCAAGCCGGTGGAGATCCAGGGACTGTGGTACAACGCTGTTCGTTTGATGGGGCAATGGGCCGAAGAGCTGGGAGAGCAATCAGATCGATGGGATGGGTTGGCGAAACAGGCCGAGGACTCTTTCAATGATCGATTTTGGTATGCATCCGGCGGGTATCTGTACGATATCGTGGACGGTGAAGCGGGCGACGACCCGAGTCTCCGTCCCAATCAAATTCTCACGATGTCTCTGCGTTATCCCGTCTTGCGGAAGGACCGATGGACACCTGTCCTTGCCGTGGTGCGCGACAAACTCTTGACTCCGTTCGGCCTGCGCAGCCTGGCGCCCGGCCATCGCGACTATAAGCCCATGTACTTCGGCGACCTCCGCGCACGGGATGCCGCTTACCATCAAGGCACTGTGTGGGTCTGGCCGATCGGTCATTTCATCGATGCCTCGCTGAAAGCCGGCGTGGACCGATCGGAGTGTCGCCGCATCCTGGATGCTTTTGATTCCCACTTGGCCGATGACGGGATCGGGACCATCAGCGAAATATTCGATGCCGATCCTCCCTACGCACCACGCGGGTGTATCGCACAGGCATGGAGTGTCGCCGAAGTGTTGCGGGCATACCAGGCCACGAAAAACAAAACCGTACATAGAGCCTCTGAGGTTCACACCGCGTTGAGATCGTCGTAGATTCGACCCGTCAGGATTTCCAATGCAGATTGTCCTTCGCCAGACAGATTGTCCGAGCAGCATGGCAAGGTTTGGTCGCGAACAATGCCTTGCCGGCGATGTGCTCCATGTTTTTCAAGGTTGAAAGGTTGAATAGAGCCCGATTTCTCGGCGCCGATGAGAAACGAGAGGGCAAAGTTTATGCAACTCAGTGTTGAGTCTCGGAAGAAGTGAAGAGGTACCAATAGGAAGAGAGGAGGACGCTATGGATTTCGTGACCCCGTCACCGAGGGCTCGCGGCGACTATACTTCAGCGATGAGATGCCGAGACATGCAGAAAAAGAAAAGGTGAAATCCTGATGGAGCAACCTGATCGATGTACATGCAATGAGGGGGTCGTGATGGCAAAACAACACAAGAAGTCGAATCAAGACCACGACGAACTGAATAAGGCTCCGGCGGAACATGAGTCCGTGCACGCACTGGAACTGTTGAAAGAAGATCATCGAAAAGTAGAACAGTTGTTTCAATCGTTTGAAACGGCGGATGGTCGTTCTCGGCAAGGGATTGCGGACGAGGCGATCAAAGCTCTGGAGATCCATACGAAAATCGAGGAGAGCCTCGTGTACCCTGCCATCCTGGAAGCGACCGGTGAAGAAGACTTGGTCGGTGAAGCCAACGAAGAACATCACGTGGTCGCGTTGGTGATTAAAGAACTCAAAAAACTGAAGGCATCGGCCGAGGGTTACAAGGCGAAGTTTACAGTGATGAGCGAGCTCGTGAAGCACCACATTGAAGAGGAAGAGAAGGAAATGTTTCCTGAAGCAGAGAATGTGGATATCGATTGGGAGGAACTAGGACGGGAAGCCCTCAGTATCAAGGAACAAATGATGGCCAAATCCTCCCGAGGCCAACGTCGGGCCGCATAAGCGTCTTACGCGTACAGGCCGCCCTTGCCGACCTGCTTGGGAGGGGCGGCCCTGCATTCTTTTTCCGACACGCTGAAAGCCCCCACTGAGAAAAGCTGTCCAGGTAGAGACATATCGCGCAGCCTTTTTCTGGGCGGCAAAGCTCTTGCCCGACCTTCTCCAGGGAGAAGGTCGCGGTCGGTCTGCCTCTTGCACAATGCAATGAATGATGGAAAGTAGACCACATCACATGTATGAGAAGAAAACGACTATGGGAAGAAAATGAAGGAGAAAGCCGATGACCACGAATCTTTTAGGGAAAGAACAGTACCGTACCAATACCCAGGATTTGGGATGGGAAGAAGAACGAGCGGAGTTCGAGGACCATCGAGAAAACATCGGCGACATGCAGCGGATGCTCTCCGCCATAGCAGGGATGTTCTTCCTCGCCTCCGGGTTGTCTCGCCGCAACTGGTCGGGTGCGGCGTTGGTTACGGTAGGAGGAGGACTTCTCTATCGTGCGACAAGCGGCTATTGCCCTGCGTTCGGGGCCATGGGTATCGATATGAGCGGTAACAACCGATCGAGCCGACCAAGCGATACGAGTCGATTGGGTCGGCGCAAAGTGCATACAGACCGTGCCACGAAAATTCAAAGGGCCATCGAGATCAATCGCCCACCGACTGAAATGTATCGGTTTTGGCGGTCATTGGATAATTTGCCTCGCATCATGAACCATCTTGATTCGGTACAGGTCATCAATGATCGACTGTCTCACTGGGTGGTGAAGGCGATGCCCGGTGTGCCCAAGGTGGAGTGGGATGCCGAAATCATCAACGATGTGGAGAATCAACGCATCGGATGGAGGTCGCTGCAGGGCGCCGACGTGGACAATGCCGGTTCGGTGGAGTTCAAGCCGACGGGCGATGGACAGCGGACCTGGTTGACCGTGCGCCTGCAGTATGAATCATCGGGTGGTAAGCTCGGGGCCGCTGTGGCCCAGTGGTTCGGGGAAGACCCAAATACGAAGATTGCGAAAGATCTGCGGCGATTCAAAGAAGAGATGGAGACGGGAGTCTTTTCTCGTGCCGACGCTCGATAGCCATGTATCTGCCTGGCCACGAAGAGCTCACCCAGGCGATGATAATCAGCATCGACGGTGAGGGGAAATTGTAAACGTCATGCCCGGAGAGGCCCGCCGCAGGTGTGATCGATATGACCTTATCGTGTTGCCGGACGATCATGTGATCGGGGGCATAGCGGCGTCGGTTACCGTTATTACCTATTGCGATTTCGAATGTCCACATTGCCGGCAAGCGTACTTTCTCATTGGCGGATGGCGCGCTCGACTCGCTGACCATATGGGGTTTGTGTACCGGCACTTCCCTTTGGTGAAGAAACACCGGCATGCACAGCTTGCCGCGGAAGCCTCTGAAGCCGCCGCTCTGCAAGACCGCTTCTGGCCCATGCACGATTTGCTGTTTCAAAACCAAGCGCATCTTGAAATAGATGATCTCTATCTGTACGCCGCGATGGCCGGATTGGATGTCCCACACTTCAAAGACGACCTCCATGCAGGAGCCGGTGTACTGAAAGTGCGGCGCGATGTTCAGTCCGGCCATCGATGTGGAGTGCAGGGGACGCCCACGTTCTTTGTGAATAATGTGTTGGTGTCGGACAGCCAGGAACTGGAGCAAACGGTATCGAAGCGACTGAAGAAACAATAATTGTTGTGTAAAGACGCAGTGCCACTTAAGTACCTGGCTGTAAGATGTTTGATTATGCATGGATTGAAAGAATGTCTGTCCTCTATGGAGACATCTTGTCTATTGAAACTATCATGCGCGATGACGTGCCAGTGGGATTCCTCAGCGAACGAGTCGGCGCGACACGGCGCCTGCTCTCATGTCCGCGCCTCCAGGGCATGGCTCTGAAACAGATAGGGTTAAGCTAACTTCCCCGGGCCCATGATTTGCACCGGACATTGAAGGAGGGCGCCAGGAAACTGGGTCGGAGAAAATAAATCCGAACCAAGGCTACTCACCTTATCCAAGGAGCATCCCCATGTATCGCATGATATTCGTAGGTCTTTTCATGTTTGTCGCCGTAAGTGACTCTCCGGGAATGCTTGGAGCGCAACAGAGTGTGGAATCAGATCCCAAAGGGGAACAATTGGATCCTAAGGCAGATACGCAAACGTTCCTCACCATAGCCGCCGAAGAGCAGCAAGTCGCGATCACTCTCGGTCAACTTGCAACGCAACGAGCAAAGAACGAGAAGGTCAAGGAATTCAGCTCGAAGATGGTTGAAGAGCACAAGAAAGTCCGCCGAGAGGCAGAACAGCTGGCAGCGAAACACCGAGTGGCGCTGCCCACGAAACTCACGCCGGAGGATAAGAAAAAAGTGGAGGAGATGTCGAAATTATCCGGCCATGAGTTCGATCGCGCCTACATGAATTTCGCCCTGCAAAATCATGAGACCACGTTGGAGGAATATCAGCAGCATATAAAAACGATGCGATATCCCGACCTTCGAGAATATTTCACTGCCACATTGCCTGTCTTGAAGGAACATCGTGATCAGGCACGGCTGGTAAAAAACTCTCTGCAAACGAGTCCGTGACTCGTCAAGGGTGTGATAAGAATTACCGCTAAACAAGACGGCTATATCTATCCCGAGCTGCCGGGGCCGCTCCCTTGAGAATGGCGCTTCGGATCGGCACAACGGGGGTCGCACTGCGCTACTGCTTCCGGAATCTCCCTCTCTCTGCAAAAGAAAAGTCACTTCTCGGGAATCATCTAGTTGTCGGCCGCTCCGATAGACTGCAAAAATAAGAAGGACGGCTGTCACACACGGTCGTGTGGTGCCGGCACCGAATATAAATGCGATTCGATGGGCATGACCGTCGCATGCAACCGGTGCG
>JAICWG010000259.1 GCA_025934915.1 Nitrospira sp. | reverse complement strand
TGCCGCAAGGCCTCCCCATCCAGTTTGCGGGAGGTGTTCGGCTCAGGTCGCCTGTGCGTCAGCCCTCCGGGTTTGAGCCACCGGTACACGCTCGCCTCGCCCACCGTGACCCGCCGAGCCGCCTCTGCCTTGCTGCCGCCGTGCACAAAACTCACCACGCGCAGGCGCACATCCAATGAACATCTCATGCCCTATTCTTCCAGCGTGCACCCCATCTGTCTATCCTGTCTATCAGTAATT
The DNA here is from genome assembly GCA_025934915.1 of Nitrospira sp. Lineage (GTDB taxonomy): Bacteria > Nitrospirota > Nitrospiria > Nitrospirales > Nitrospiraceae > Nitrospira_D. The sequence continues at coordinate 4,173 of JAICWG010000259.1, read as the reverse complement.
GTGGGTTTAGCTATAGCTTCCATATCTAATGACAGATTCCATTTTTTACCATGCTTCAAATCCCAACTTTCAGGAGCATATTTTATGATTCCTGCTGCGGGAGTAAAGGTGATCTCGCCAAAATAGACTCGCCCCTTGACATTGTATAAATCCACGCGGACGAACCCGAGCCCGGCCGACAGTTTCGCGGCGAGAACAAGCATCTCCTCAAGATTGACCGGCTTTGGCATCAACGGTCGTGCTGTGCAGTTTGAAACGACAAGATCGAGTAGGTTCCATGCGGTGTCGAAGATGGGGTGAATGTCGTGCGTATGATTGCGTACGATAATCTGATCGGGTACGCCGTTGAAACAGTAGAACTTATAGTCGAGCGGCGGACTCCCATCCTCATTGGTCAGGTACTCCTCAATCACAATCCGAGGTGGAATCCCATAATATTGAGACTCGCGTCCGTGCCAATAATAATTACTGGCCAACCAGCCTGAGACTGTCCGGATGATCTCGCCTCGGTCCGTATGTCCTTTGACAATGATCACTTGTCCAGCGGCGTGACTCGGCTTGATCACGTACTCGGCTGGTAGTCGGTCAAACGGGATCGCACGTGGGTCATTTCCGTGCCATAAGAGCTTGATCAAATGCTTTTCACCGACCGTGCTCGCCACATGGGCTCGCACCGTATACTTATCCGCCAGCTGCGTAACCCGAGGGGGCAGGTCTCCTCGATTCCACGTAATCATGCGCCAGAACAGCTTCTCCGTAAAGGTCTGAGGATTCGCCATATTGAGCGGTTTGCCATGGATCCGAAAATACCTCCGTAATAGGAAAGCCTCGCCTTCCGACCGACGCATCACCCGACGCTTGGCGCTGCGATATTGATCGACGAGCCATGTATCCCGTAGCTTGTGTCGAAAGACGCTGACCCCTTTTGGTTGGACAACGTGTTCCATTGAGTTACGATGAACCTCCACTAAAAGTTTTATATTGGATACTTATATTGGATACAACGACAAGCTTGGGATTGATCTAGGGTCCAAACTCAATAATTGAGTTTGGACCCTAAGACCATATACTTCCTCGCTATTCGATGCTTGGGTCTATCCCTCGTCTTAAAGGCCTTACAGCCATGGAATAAGAAGACGGAAAAGAGTGACAGGGCAGAATAAGACAGACGTTGAGGACATGAAAACGACACTCATAAGAACGCAACAGCTGCCCGCACCACTGTAGCGTTCACTCCATACATAGGCACAACGTCGGTTGCATAACTATTTCAAACTCCACATGCCAAGTTTGGCATTCCTCATCTTGTCTTCTCACTCCAGCGGTTTGACTCACCGAAAATCCTTGTGATAGCGTAGCATGATTGCAGTTTTAGACACCCTTAAACGGTCGGGATATGGTGCCTGAAAAGGATCTGAAAGCCATCCTAGGGAAATTGAAATATTCGGATGATGCAAAGGTCGTTCAACAGATGACCGAGCAGACCGAGCAGGTCCGTGCACGCATGGCGGGCATCAAGCATAAGCTGGTGATCATGAGTGGGAAGGGCGGTGTCGGGAAAAGCATGACCACCGTGAATCTCGCACTGGCATGGGCACGGCAGGGCGCCACAGTGGGGGTGCTCGATGTGGACCTGAACGGTCCCTGTGTGCCGCGCATGCTGGGGCTTCATGGCCAATCACTGACGATGACGCCAGAAGGAGCCATTCCTCCTGTGGGACCTCTCGGGGTAAAGGTCGCTTCAATGGATTTCTTCTTGGACGATGCCTCCCCCGTCCGGTGGAAAGGGCCGATGGATGTCAGCCCTGTCTGGCTCGGTCTGATGGAAATGAACGTCATCCGAGAGTTCTTGGCCGATGCCGTGTGGGGCGAACTGGACTTCTTGCTCGCTGATTTGCCTCCGGGCGCCGCAGCCGACAAGCCTCCGGTCATCGCGGGGTTCATTCCCGACTTGGCCGGCGCCATTGTGGTGACGACACCCTCAGAGGTCGCCTCCGATGTCGTCCAGAAATCCGTGACCTATGCGCGTGATATGGGTGTCAAAGTGCTGGGTATCGTCGAAAATATGAGCGAGTATCGATGCCCGTCTTGCGGCGAATTAAACCAGCTGTTCGAAGGCAATACCGAAGCCATGTGCGAAGTGCTCGATCTTCCGCTCCTCGGGCGGATTCCATTCGATCGCAAACTCGCCCGCACGTTCGACAAGGGAGCCCCTTTGCTGGACGAGACCTATCCCACGATTCAACGGTACCAGGAAATTGCCGGTCGGATCAGGACGTTGCTGGACTACAAAAAGGTGTTGGCAGAGAAACTGTGATGGTTGTGCGGCTGTGAGAGAGGAGTCACTATGAAATTTGTTTGCCTCAACTGCGAAACCTACATGAACTTCGAGAAGGTGGAGAAACCCGGCGAAGCATCGCTCGGGGTGTTTTTTGGCTGTCCATCCTGCGGAGCGAAGTTCTCCATGATCACCAATGCAGGAGAAACGCAGATGGTCAGTTCGTTGGGCGTGAAATTGGGTGGACGGACTGTGGCAGCTGAACCGTTCGAAATGACTCGTGGGACATTGAAGGATGAAGCCTTGGCCGGCGCAGGTCATCAGATGGGGGCTGACCTCAACGAGAAGATTCAGGGCGGGCAACCTGTCGCCGCCGCAGCTGCATCGCCCGCTAAGGCTGGAGAAAAAACCAGCGGCTGTCCATTCTCCGCCATGGTAGCTGAAATGGGGCTGACGGCTGGCGGCAAGCCAGGAAACGGTACGAACTCAGGTTCCTCCGAGTTTACGTGGACTGCCGATGCCAAGGAGAAGCTTGATCGGCTTCCCGCCTTTGTGAAACCGATGGTCCAGAGCAGCGTGGAGACCTATGCGCGCAAACAGGGATTTACGACCATCACGCTGCAAGTGATGGACGATTCGAAAAATGATTCGCCCGACGGCATGACGTGGTCACGCGAGGCGGAACAACGGCTTGAAAATATTCCTGATTTTATCCGTCCCATGGCTCGAAAAGAAGTGGAACGTCTGGCCAAGGAACGTGGGGTGTCAACTATCACCGCGCAGGTGATGGATGAGGCGAAGGACAAGTTCATGAAGTTCATGTAGCCGAGAGCTCCATGAATCACGTGTCGCGAAGGCCCATCCGGCCTCCTGGATGGGCCTTCTGAGTGTTTGTGTTCATTCGTTTGACAGTTCTCGCATGAAGCGGTGGGCTTCTCTACTGTCTGTTCTGGTGCTCATGGTCGCGCAATCTCCCTCGTGGGTGGATGTGCGCGCCCAACCATCCTCAGAGGATCATCAAGTCTCCATCGCCCCAAGTACAACGAACAATCCACACGGCGAACATGCCGATGGAGGATGGGAAGGGTCCGCCCAAGGGGTCGCTTACTCAGAGTTCAACCATCGGTTCGCTGGGCTGTTCGTGCTGTTGTTTGGTCTTGCTGAGTTAGGGCATGCGTTGCGGTATCCGCTGCCATTCTGGACGCGTCTTGTTTTACCGAGTGCGCTCGCGGTCATCGCGGCCTATCTGCTGATTTGGAGCGACCATGAGGCCTGGCCGATCGGGTCACTTAGTTTTGCCCAGACCTTCTTTGGACAAGACCAAGAAATCATCCAACATAAATTCTATGGCGTGTTTGGAGCCACCGCCGCGGTGAGTGAGACGCTTCGCCGAATCGGTTGGGCTCAGCACCCAGCGTGGTCGGCTCCATTGGTGTTTCTCGGCCTGGTCGGTGCATTGCTGCTGTTTGTTCACTCACATGGGAGTCATCCGGCGAATCACACGATCGAGCTGCACCATGCACTTCTCGGAAGTCTTGGGGTTGGGGCTGCCATCTCGAACGCAATGGTCTCGTGGACATCCGGTACCTCGAATCATCCGGTGAAGAGATGGGAAGCGGCGTGGGCGGGGTTCGTGATCTTAATGGGTATTCAGCTCCTCGTATATTTTGAGTAGATGGATGGGATGCGTCTTCTCAATGGATTGTAAGCACTTCGACGAGCGGAGGAGCTTCTATGTAACGAGGTGGTCTTATCTAGGGTCCAAACTCAATTGAGCCACCAGTAGACGATCGCGATCAGGCAGATGGCGTTGAGGTAGGGTTTGGCGGATTTGTCGTACCGCGTGGCGATGCGGCGTGCATCTTTCAGGCGGCAGAACAGGCGTTCGATTGTAT
>JAICWG010000052.1 GCA_025934915.1 Nitrospira sp. | reverse complement strand
GGCCACGATAGGGGAACGGGCAAACTGGCAGACCGTCGAACGGTATGTGCAGCGGCAAGGGCAGCCTCACGACGATCTCCGGCAGCTCCGAATGTTTTAGTTCTGTGATACCCCGCAGCTTGCTGCGGGGAGCTTCATTGAGAAAGCGTTCGGCAACGGAATGTCCGGTCAGGCCCTGACCGTTCCGCGATTCGGCTCCGAGGTCCTCACTGCCGAGGTGATTACCGGCATCGGCAGTTTTTTACGCCAGATGCAAGGGGTCAGTTCCGGCATCACCAAGGTCCGCTATCGACTCAAGGGCAAGGCCTTCGCCCAAGCACCCAGTAGCTTCACCATTCCCTTCGATGAAAGCGGGGAGGTTGATCTCAATCTCGCGCTACGGCTGAAAAGTAGCGCAAATCACCTTGAGCCGCGCAGGCGTCTAAGGTCCAGCGAACTGAGGTCACTCCGGGGAGCAGGTCCTGGCTGAGTTTCCTGACTTGGAGCGAGACGATATTTTGGCCTGCCTTGAGTTTTCACGGAAGATGTTGGCAGCCAAAAGTGTTCATCTGGCTTTGACGTGAAATTTCTCGTCGATGCGCACCTCCCATGCCGCCTCCGTGCTTTTCTCGCAGAACAATGGACATGATGCAACGCACAAGCTGAATCTTTCGGCAGGTTAGTTATGACTGAGTGGTCGACAGGTGTTGTATTAGCCAATCGGCGATGACCTGTGTCATCTGCGTGAAGTCTGCACCCTTCGTAAACTGATGGTCGGCACCGGGTAATAGCTCGAGATGTTTCTTGACCCGCAGCGCTTCGTAGAGCTGGCGACTCTGATGAAGCGGGACATGCTCGTCCTGGTCGCCCTGCACAATGACGGTTGGAGCCGTGATCGATCGTGCGGGGACGTAGGCGATCTGCCGAAGAGCATCTTCATAAAAGGCATAGTGGAGCGCAATTCGGTCGAGGCCGCCCATGATGTTCGGAATCGTGCCGGTGGCCTTCCATTGCGCCATTCCATCATCTCCGAATTCGAGTCGTAGTTCCTCGGCGAAATCGACGACGGGACATTTCAGGGCGAGACAGGTCAAGTCCGTCCGTTGCGAAGCAGTCAGAATCGAGACCAGGCCGCCGAAACTTGATCCCATCAGGCCGATGTACCGATACCCGCGATCTTTCATGAGCTCGACCGCTCTATGTGCTTGTTCAACTGCCAAGCTGATCGTGATCTGATCGAACGGTCCCTCGCTTTCCCCCTGGCCGAAGAAGTCGAAGCGAAAAGTGGCGATGCCCTGACCGACCACCATGCGGGTCAGTGCATTGTTCGTCGAGCTGGTTTTCGATGAAAGAAACCCGTGACACAGGATGGAAATTTTGTCCGTCCCTCCATTGGGGACGGTCAAGATGGCGGCTATCCGATGGCCGTGTGGATCGAGAAATGAGAACCGTTCTTCCACAGAAGGATTGTATCAGAGTCGGTGTTTGAGATCAGAATGAGAGTTGAACCAATCAGAAGTCAGGCCGTGAGCTTGAGTTCGTCGGTGGAGATCTGTCCTGTCCGAAGCTGGTCCGGTTTCTTGGCGATGATCGAGGTCAGCTTGACTGAAAAGAGGGTCAAGCCGGTCATCAGGAGACTGAGGCTGGTCCAGCTTGCAACCAGGATGTAGATTGAGGTCAGCGGCACATTCCAGGTCAGCGCCGCCAAGATGCCGAGTCCCATGGTTCCTAAGTTGAGTGTGGCGATTTGAACGGTACTCCAGCGGTTCATCATGCTCGTGAGCCGGTCAAGATAGCGCCCTCGCTTCTTATGACTCGAAATGCGATCGGTCGCAAGGATGATCGGAATCAGGTAGGAGAATGCGCCCATGATGGCATTCATGACGAAGCCGATGAATGCCATATGCGTGTAGGCCACAAGGTGGAGTCTGCCATAGGATAACACCGGATGATCTCCGAGATTATTTGCTCCGACTAGCACGCCGAGAATAATAGTGAAGATGAAAAAGAAGGCGCTGACGAAGAGATGATCCGAGGCGGCGCTGCCGGTAAGGGTTGAAGAGAGCCACGTTCGAAACAGACTGCCGGTCCAGAGAATCCCACCGATGAAAAGAACGGCGCCGCCGGTCAGTTCAATCGGGATCGATGAATTTAAGAATCCACCGATCAAGACGGTCACGCCTATCGGTATCAAGATCGTTCCTATCCGGGCAAGCGTGGGGCTCACGAGTGGACGGTTCCAGACCGCCGGCAGAAGCTGGTGCAGCATCCCGATGATGACCAAGACTACAAAGCCGATCACCACCAGGTGGGTGAATGTGCGCGAGGCGCACGTAGCCATAGGATTCCGGAAGGTGCCCGAGCGCCATGATTTCTCCGCAGGCCGATCCGTCCACAAGGCAGAAGAGGGAGAGCGCGTAATACCAAGGCTCTTTGATTGAGAACCTCCAGGCAAGGTTCGCATGTATCCAAATCGTGTGGATGACAGAAAAAATGCGGCAATCACCACGAAGCCTGCCACACCTACGACCAGGTACCGGTGCAGCCAGAACCCCATGAGCATTCCAATCAAGCCGCCGTTCATTGCCCAAAATGTGAAGGGATGGGAGTCTGCGTCTTTTCGGTTTGCCGAGTTCGGTTGAGGGATGAGCAGGAGAAATCCGCCGAGAATGATCTGAGCTATACCGCCGACCAGGACTGCATGGACATGGAGCGCCCTGACCCACGCCGGTAACGGGGTGCTATGAACCAGTCCGACCAGGGTTGCCATGCCGACAATCGACGCAAGCACCAGCCAACCGAAACCCATGACGCAGAATGTGAGAGGGGGAATAGTTCGAGCGGACCTCGGCATGTGTTATCGCTCTAGGAAATAAAAATGGTCCGTCGGACCTTGTCCGTGGCCGATCGCTAAGCCATGTCGGATCGCTTCGGTGACATAGGACTTGGCGGCTTGCGCAGAATCTAAGACGGATCTCCCTCGCGCAAGATGAGCGGCCAATGCAGAGGCGAACGTGCAGCCGGTGCCATGAGTATGGCGGCTCTCGATGAACTCTCCCTTCAAGACGTTGAAAAACCGTCCGTCATAGAGCAGATCAGTCGCCCGTTCATTGAGCAGATGACCCCCCTTGATCAGAACATGCTTGCATCCGAAGCCATGAATCACCTTGGCCGCTCGTCGGGCATCGGCCAATGAGGCAATTTCAATCCCAGACAGCTGCTGTGCCTCATGCACGTTCGGTGTCACGACCAAGGCAAGTGGAAGCAACTTCGCCTTGACGGCCTCAATGGCGTCCGGCTGCAGGAGAGAATGACCGCTCTTAGAGATCATCACGGGGTCTACGACCAGATTCACGACGTTTTGAGGTTTTAACATCTTCACGACCACCTCAATGACTGTCGCTGAAGACAACATCCCTGTCTTCACCGCCGCAACGTCGAAATCATCGAAGACTGCGTCGATCTGTGATGCGATGATGGACGCGGGCAATTCGAAGACATCGGTGACCTCTTCAGTATTCTGAGCGGTGACCGCCGTAAGCACAGACATGGCAAAGACGCCGTTAGCGGACATGGCTTTGATGTCCGCCTGGATACCTGCGCCTCCGCCTGAATCCGAGCCTGCAATTGTGAGCACCTGTTTCAACGTATTCGACATGGATGATCCTTTACAGAGTTGCATGAGCGGCGAGCAGTGCCAGAAGTCCGAGTCAGACGTATGAATTGAATGTCATTATACTCAGGGAAGGTCTGCTGTCTAGCGGGCCGTAAAAAATGGTGTCGCGAAGCAGGTGCTGTAGGTGGCATGGGATAAGGTGGTCGCCGTCTGGTCGAGCACAAAAAGCGGTGAACAGTTTGGACGGCGGTAGTCTACCGAGTACAAGCGTGACCGGACGCGCCCCTATGGGACAAGCGACTACCTGATTTCCCCAATGACGAATGACACATCGGCCACTACGTCTTTGCTTGTAAACCACAGATTTCCGCTGGGAAACCAGTACTTCGTTTGGTTTATCGCCTACTTCGTCGTTGTTCCCGCGCTCCTTGCTGACTCATTGAGACTACTATTTTTGTTACCGCCCCTGTGAGTAAGTCTTAGGTGGGGTTTGACAAGGGCGCTTGCTAGTGGAGTACACTGCCAGCCCTGTAGCCCCCCATTCACTCCTACTGTCCAAGGAGGACTCAATGCAGAACAGCTTCTGGTTGAAGATGCTCAGCACAGCAAGCCTGTTTCTCTTGTGTGGCACGAGTTGGGTCGGTGCCGAGGAGCCGGCTGGTGCCGTCAATGAGGCACGCCTGGTCGCGCAATATCTTTACTCGATTCACATCCTGGCCATGTTGTTGGTCGGTTTCGGATTTCTCATGGTGTTCGTCCGACGGTATGGCTTCGGGGCAACGAGCGGCACCTATCTCGTCGTCGCAACCGGATTGCCTCTCTACATGTTTTTGCGCGCCAACGGGATAGTGGGGCATACGATACAAGCCCAATCGGTCGAGACACTGATGCTGGCCGAATTCTCCGTGGCGACAGCGTTGATCGCGATGGGGGCGGTGCTCGGGCGTCTGCGGGTGTTTCAGTATGCCGTACTCACGCTGCTGCTGGTGCCTCTCTATGCACTCAACGAATATTTGGTGTTGGACAATGGCTTGGGGCTTACCAAAGGATTTCAGGATTCGGCCGGCTCGATCATCATCCACGCATTCGGCGCCTATTTCGGATTGGCCGCGTCGCTGGTTCTGACGACTGCGCAGCAGCGGAGTCAACCGATCGAATCCGATCCGACGTCTGATCGGTTCGCGATGCTCGGTTCCATGGTTCTGTGGATGTTTTGGCCGAGTTTTGCAACCGCGATTGTGCCATTCGAACAAATGCCCCAAACCATCGTGAATACGATCCTTGCTCTGAGCGGAGCGACGCTTGCCACCTATTTTCTCAGCACATATTTTCATCATGGGAAAACCTCGATGGTGGATATGGCCAATGCGACGTTGGCGGGTGGAGTCTCCATCGGCGCGACCTGTAACCTCGTGAGTCCCACCGGAGCGTTTGGTATCGGATTGCTTTCCGGTGTGCTCTCAGTGATAGGGTTCGTCTTTATTCAGCCCATGCTGGAATCAAAAATCAAATTGGTCGATACTTGCGGCGTGCACAATCTCCATGGGATGCCCGGCCTATTGGGAGGACTCTGCGCGATCGCCGTCGTTCCGAGTGTTGTCGGGGTGCAACTCGTGGGCATGGCGATGACGCTCATCATCGCCATTGGCGGAGGGGTGATCGCCGGCATGGTGATCAGAGCCACAGGCACGACAGAACAGGCGTATGAAGACTGCCATGAGTTTTCCCATGTGCCGGGTCCGGAGAGTGAACACAAGGTTGAAGAGCTCGTGTTAGGCGCAAAGGCCGATATCGAAGCCTTGCAAAAGGAACTGCTTGCCCGGACAGGGGCGCACATTCCTTCCTCGCGTGAAGAGCCGAGATCGATCGCGTAATTAGCCTGCTGGGCCAGCGGGCTTATGAATAATATGGGCTAGGGAATCCCCTAGTCGAATGATTCTGTAGCAGCTGCCATAATATCAGAGTCCTCTAGGGGTAAGGTCAATCCTTGAACGATTGCACGGACGTGATGTTAAGCCGAAACAGGTTGGCCGTATGAGGCAAGGTAACTGTCATGTATAGTGCGAGAATTCTGCTTGCCGACGATCACCCGTTGGTTTTGGAGGGCGTGAAGCAATTACTGGAGCCGAACTTTTCGGTGGTTGGGACCGCACAGACCGGGCAGCAAGTGCTGGAGCAGGTCGAGAAATTGTTGCCGGACATCGTATTGCTTGACGCCAACATGCCGGGGATGAGCGGATTTGAAACGGCTCGACAGCTGAAAAACCTCGCGCCCACGGTTAGAATCATCTTTCTCACGATGTTGACCGAAGCGATTGCGGTCAGCGAGGGGTTTCGTGTGGGAGCAATGGGCTATGTGTTAAAGCAGGATGCTTCGGACGAGCTCCACTCCGCGATCCAGAGTGTCATGGCGAATCGAAGATTTGTATCTTCCAAACTCGATACGGAAGTTCGCGAAGCGATGGAATGCCAATGGTCTCGACCAGAAGGCTATACGACCGACCTGACGGAGCGACAGCGTCAAATTCTTTCGATGCTTGCCAACGGATTTTCCACCAAGAAGATCGCCAAAGAACTCAACATTTCGATGAAGACCGTGGAATTTCACAAAGCCAACATTACCCGCAAGCTCGGTGTCCGTACCACGTCCGATTTGATTCGCGTTGCGCTCGCTTCAGGAATGACGGCACTATAAGCGGACAGCGATCGAGCAGTTCACCATATCGGGCTAGCCTGCAGGATGTTCAAAAAGGCCTTCCAGTAAGGCCGCAGCGAGTGCGAGTGAAGGGGCGAAGCGTACTTTGTCTCGTACGTTGAGCTTCTGAGCGAGTGAGAACGAAGCTGGAGGACTTTTCAACATCCTGTCAGTGAATGGTGATGAGCCCATTCGAGATTGCATATTTCGTCAGCTGAGCCGCCGACCGCATGCCGAGTTGCCTCATAATCCGCGTTTTGTGGAACTCGACAGTTTTGGTCGACACGTTCAAGATGGCCGCCACTTCTTTGATGGATTTTCCTTCAGCCACCAGCTGCAGCACCTCCCGCTGTCGCGAGCTGAGCGTGTGAGCGAATCCTTCGGAAGCTCCTTCAGCGTCTTCATCAGCGTGGGACTGTACCCCCTGGTCGGCAACGATGGGAGAAATGAACGTGTTGCCGTTCAAGACTTCTTCGAGAGCCTGCACCAATTCTGATCCTACCGACTGCTTCAGCACATAGCCCGATACGCCTATACGGAGTGCTTCCGTCACGAAACTCTGCTCCGAGTGCATCGTCAGGACAATGATTTTGATGGCTGGGTTATGTTTCAAAATTTGACGGGATGCATCCAATCCATTGAGCAGCGGGAGGGAAATATCGACGATGACCACATCCGGCTGACATTCTTCGACAGCTTTGAGCAAGGCGCGGCCGTCCGAAACGATCCTCAGCAGTTGGAATTCCGGTTCCAATAGTTTTTGAATCCCCTCGGCGACAAGGACATGATCATCCGCCAGCAAGATGGTAGGCTGAGTATTCATGGGCGAATCTCCTTCTCTGTTTGTTACAGATCGAACGTACAACTCGTCCTACGCTTTGAAATATGTCTCATTACTCGTGTGTATCAATTCGGGCGCCTTCATGTCTTCTTAAAAAAATGATTGGGTGCAAGCCGCTCTCCAGGGGGGCTACTAGGCCGCTGAGCGGAGATCCATTGCTATACTGTCCCCATGATAATGGTTGATTGTTGGAGGATAATCAAGGAGAGACATCATAAGCCTGGTCCGGACCCTGATCCCGATCCCATGCCTCCCGATCCCAACCCGTTTCCGCCACCACAACCTCCATTACCTGATCCTCAGCCTCCTTCACCGCCCATTCGTCCACCGATTCCACAAGTTTTGCCGCTGGGGCATACCCCTCAAACATGGATGGAGGCCAGATGCGCTATTCATTCGGTTAAGCAACCCAGGAGCGCCGTCCTTGTCTAACCTATTAATCATAAGGGAGATAAATCATGCGCTATTTCATCCTCTGGCTATTGGGCGTACCGGTTAGCGTGCTTGTCTTGCTGTACTTTCTTGGAATCCTATAAGAATGAAGAATGTCGCGGTATCATAAACACGCACACCGACGAAGAGAGGAACAAGCATCGTCTCCCTCACTTAGATACGTCCCTAGTTCGAGCGAGACTCCATCGTGTATTCGCTGAAGGTAAAGTCAGCACGAGAGGTAACGGGCCATTACCTTGTCGCGACGGCCTCGTGAATCATGTCATACAATTGGTCGACTGCAGCTTCCTTTCTCAACAAGGCGGACGCGCCGGCTTGAATCATGGCCGCGTGGTTATCTTCACCGACGTTCACAGACAACCCCAGAACGATGATATCGGGGTAGCGGGATTTGATGATTGCCGTGGCGTCGATGCCGTTCATCCTCGGCATATTGAGATCCATGACGACGACTGCAGACCGCACACGTTCGACGGAGATGAGCGATTCTTTTCCATCGGCGACTTCACCTACGACTTCGATGTCGGGATAGCTTTCCAGAATGCAACGCAGTCCTTGTCGCACCATCACGTGATCGTCCACCACCAAGACCCGAATGCGCGGGTTCTCGTGGAGTGTCGAGTCGTGCGGGCGCTCAATGATGTTCACCATGGCGTCCACAGAAGCATGTGGCAGAAAACCATCTGGTACGGTGTAACCATTTGACGGCGACGGAGAATCCAACTCATTGTGCGCTGCGCGATATGTTTCCTCCCGTACCATGACTTTCATGCCACTTTATCGATCTCGCCCAATCGCTCAGTACAGAACGATTCGAACTCCAATTGAGAATTCCATCGCATGGAATTCGTACGCATAGAGTTCGCAAGGTGAGATTGCTTTCGGTGGTCTAGCCAGGTCTCGAAGCAGTCTAAGGTATCCATGGCTGATTGGGTAACCATGTCTTGGAGATCCGGTTCTTCCATTGCCTCAGTCATAGCGATAAGTTCCTGCCAACAGGTATCGAGGGGTGGGGAATAAGATGCTCTTAAACTGGAGAAAAATGATCCACCTTGCGATGGACTGATCCCTAGGTGTTCTCCTGCTACATGTAAATGTGTGGCCGCAATTCGTTCACCCAAGGCAGCTCCATCAATGATGTACAGCACGCCAAAAACCTGCGGAAGGGTGGGAATTGCCGGTAGACGTCCGCACAACGGCAGCGCTGCAATGTCGGCCTTGGTCATGCGGAGCGCCAGCAGGTCCTGCTCCAAACGTGGGGCCTTGCGCCGTCGTTGTGAATACGATGAAGGAAGGTTATGGTCCGCGAGGACGGCGAGCTTGCGCTCCAGCGGTTGATAAAACCCCCAAAAGTCTTGGAGCAACCGTCGATAATTATGGACATCGAAGTTCGGACGATAGATATCCACTCGACGTTCAAATCGTCGATGGGCCAAGTGGGTTGCCCGGTGTAATCTCTCGAACAAGGGGCTGTCGTGGAACATGGTGTCCTCCGTCAAGAATGATGGCCTGCTTGTGCAGGCAGCCTACTCTACGGATTTCCACCTTTGAACAGACCTCGGCACATCCCTAGTCCGGAGCGAAATATATAATATATAATGTGGTCAGATAACCTGTGTTTCAAAAACGACGAGGGGCCGACTTAGTTCGATTTATCGGTAGCGACTTCTTAGGGGTAGGGGGTAGGATAGTGGTAGGAATTGTGGTTGAGGGTCGTATCTATGGTGATTGTAGTGTGTTGGAGTGACGGACACAGGTGATTTTCACAAAGAGGCTAATCTCACCAAATTGCACCGGGCATCCCCTTGGCTGCTCGGGTTCTTACGAGTACCTGACATAATCCCGGACCACTAGTATGAGTTCGCTATGAGACCTGTGCGAGTTCTGGCCATGATTATGGCGGGAGGCAAAGGCGAGCGGCTCATGCCGCTCACGGCGGTGCGCAGCAAGCCGTCCGTGCCGTTCGGCGGCAAGTATCGCATCATCGATTTTGTCCTCAGCAACATGCTCAACTCCGGCATCACCGCCAACTATGTCCTGGTGCAATACCGCTCGCAGTCGTTGATCGAGCACGTGCGAGAATCGTGGAGCATTGCCGGTCGGCTCAAAGATCAGTTCATTACGGTCGTACCTCCGCAAATGCGGGCGCGTGGCGGCTGGTACGAAGGTACGGCGGACGCGGTCTACCATAACCTCAATCTAATCACCGATTTTCGACCCGACGTCGTGGCCGTATTCGGCGCGGATCATATCTTCCGGATGGATATCTCGCAGATGATCCAGTTCCATCGGGAATGCGGGGCTGAAGTCACGGTAGCGGCATTGCCCGTGCCGATCGAGCAATCATCCCAGTTCGGTATTCTTGAGGTCGATGCCGATAGTCGGCTGGTCGGATTCGACGAAAAGCCCGCCAGGGCCAAGGCCATGCCGGGTCGTCCCACCATGGCTCTTTCGTCGATGGGAAACTATATCTTCGAGACCTCCCTGTTATTGCGTACGTTGGAACGAGATGCCGCCCGTCCGGGCAGCCACGATTTCGGTCGCAATATCATTCCGGATCTCCTCGGCAGCAAGAAGGTCTACGCGTACGATTTTTTGCGCAACGACGTGCCGGGTCTGCATCCCCATGAAGAGCGGGGATATTGGCGGGATGTCGGCACCCTGGATGCCTATTGGCGGAGCAATATGGATCTGTTAGGGGAGACGCCGCTGTTCGATCTTCGAAACGATGAATGGCCGATTGTCTCGGCCGGATACGAGGGGCCCATGGCGTCGATCGTGCGAACGTATGTGGATCAATCCATGATCGGTCAGAGGAGTCATATCGTGGACGCTGAAATCCGGAGTTCTGTGATCGGCCGCGGCGTCCACATCGAGCCAGGTGCGCGCCTTGAGGAGTGCGTCATCATGGACGGCGTACGCATCGGGGCGCATGCGCGGTTGCATCGCGTGATCGCCGACCGATTCAGTAATATTCCTTCCGACAGCGACATCGGCTGCAGGAATGTGCAGGATCAGGGTCTCTGCCATGTTTCCTCGAGCGGACTGGTGGTTATTCCCCGCGACACCAAGGTTCCGGGGCGGCTCGTGCAATACGCATCCTGACTGTGTCCCATGTCCAGCCTTCGCGCACTTGCGACCTATCGGCTTCAGCTCCATCGTGATTTCGGATTTCGGCACGCCGAATCGGTGGCGTCGTACTTGAGCGAGCTTGGGATCACCCATTGCTATACCTCGTCGCTGCTGGCTGCGATGCCCGGCAGCACCCACGGGTATGACATCATTGATCCGTCGCGACTGAACCCCGAGCTCGGGACGGAAGAAGATTTTCATGATTGGAGTCGGAAGTTGCGGGAATCGGGCATGGGGTTGATCCTGGATGTCGTGCCGAATCACATGGGTATCGCGCAAGCCGTGAATCCATGGTGGTACGACGTGCTGGAAAACGGTCGGGCGTCGCATTATGCGCGCGCCTTCGACATCGATTGGCGCCCGCTCAAACCCGAGCTCAAGAACAAGGTTTTGCTGCCGATCTTGCCGGATCAATATGGCAAGGTTTTGGAACGGCAGGACATCGCCGTAGTTTATGAAGACGAACGCTTGATGGTCCGGAGCGGCGAATGTCGCCTGCCGTTGGCGCCCGAGTCCTGGGGGAAGGTGCTGGGGCACCGACTCGACGAGTGGTTGCAGGGTCGGAGCCACACGGAACAGAGCGAGGCGGCGATGGAGTTGCAGAGCGTTCTGACGGCGATCCGCAATTTTCCAGGACGCGATGACACGAGCGAGTCGAAGATCGAAGAGCGTGAACGCGAAAAGGAAGTCATCCGAAAACGGATCGCCTCATTGATGCGGGAGAGCCCGGCGGTCGCCGTGTTCGTACAAGATAATATTCGGCTCTTTAATGGGGTGCAGGGTATACCGCACAGCTTTGATCTACTGGATGACCTATTGAATGAACAGGCTTATCGACTGGCCTGGTGGGAAGTCGCGTCCGAAGAGATCAATTATCGGCGGTTCTTCGATATCAATGATTTGGCCGCGATCCGCATGGAAGAGCCGTCGGTCTTTCGCGACTCGCACCAGGTGGTCTTTCAGCTGCTTCACGATGGCATTGCGGAGGGACTGCGTATCGACCATGTCGATGGGCTCTACGATCCGCAGGCCTATTTGCAACAACTCCAAGCATGGGCACGCAGCGAATGGGCGCACGGCGCGACGCCGGAGCGTCCGCTCTTTATCGTCGTGGAAAAAATTCTGGCAAAGGATGAGGCATTATCCGAGACTTGGCCGGTGGAAGGCACGACCGGATACGAGTTTCTCAATACGGTCAATGGACTGTTTGTCGAGCAGACTCATGAGCAGGCATTCACGCATCTGTATCGCCGTATAACCGGGAGGCGGGAGACGTACGCCGACGTGGCGTATGAGGCAAAACAACTGATCATGCGCGCCTCCATGGCGAGCGAAATCAATGTGCTCGGCCATCGACTCAACATGCTCTCGGAGCGCGATCGGCGATCGAGAGACTTCACGCTCAACAGCTTGACGAACGCGATTCGAGAAATCATCGCCAGCTTTCCGGTCTATCGAACGTACGTCAGGGGAGGATCGGAGCCTGTGTGCGAACGGGATCGCGCGTTCATCCGGAAGGCCGTTGCTCAAGCCAAGCGCCGCAATCCCGCCATCGGAGGCGAAGTATTCAACTTCATCAGCGGACTGTTGTTGAAACAGCATGATGTCTGTGTGTCGGACAGCGAGGGAGCGGCGCGCTTCGTCATGAAATTTCAGCAGGCCACCAGTCCGGTGACGGCCAAAGGCATCGAGGATACGGCCTTTTATCGCTACAATCGTCTCCTCTCTCTCAATGAAGTCGGGGGGGAGCCTCAGCAATTCGGCATTCCTCCGGAGCTTTTCCATAGCCGGATGAACGAACGACAGGCCAAGTGGCCGAACGCATTGTCGACAACGGCTACGCATGACACGAAGCGGGGCGAAGATGCGCGCGCCCGGCTCAATGTTCTTTCCGAGATTCCGGACCAATGGAAGGCAAGGGTGACCCGGTGGATGAAGTGGAATGCCAGACACCGCGAAGAAGTCGAGGGCGAGCCGGTGCCCAGTGCCAATGATGAATATTTGCTGTATCAGACGTTGTTGGGTGTCTGGCCGCCCGGCGAAGTGTCGGCCGACGAGCACGACGGCCTGTGTCGCCGAATCGAGCAGTTCATGGAGAAGGCCACGCATGAGGCGAAAACCCATACGAGCTGGATCAATCCGAACACACAGTACGACGAAGGGGTGCGGCGATTCGTTCGCGCCGTGCTGGACCGCAGCCGGCCCAATAAGTTCCTTGCCGATTTTTTGGAGTTCAAAGAACGAACGGCGCGCGCGGGATTTATCAACTCGCTTGCGCAGACGACGATCAAGCTCGCCGCACCCGGTCTTCCTGATTTTTACCAGGGAACCGAGCTGTGGGACTGGAATCTGGTTGATCCGGACAATCGCCGTCCCGTCGACTATGCGCTTCGAAACAAATTAGTGAAGGAGTTGCAAGCCGTCCGTCTGCGCAACGATCGGGCTGAATCGGTGCGCGACCTTATGGACCATGCCGTCGATGGTCGGATCAAACTGTACCTCATTTTGGCGGGTCTTCACTGTCGCCGGATGCACGCGGACGTCTTTGAATACGGCCGATACGTGCCGCTGGAGACGGAAGGAACCGAAGCAAACCATCTTCTCGCATTTGCGCGACTTCATGAGGCGCACATGGTCATGGTGGCTGTGCCGCGGCTTGTCGCTATACGCTCGACGGAAGCGATGGGGTCGATATGGGATGAGACGTGGGTCACGATGCCGCCTGAATGGGGGGCGCTGCAGCTTGAGGACGTTCTCACCGGGCGTTCAATCGTTCCCGATCGCAAAGGAGAGCGGTATATGGTGCGGGCGTCGGAACTCCTTGCCGCCTGTCCTGTGGGTTTTCTCGTCGGAGGTTCATAGCAACTGCGGGCTAGGGCGTTACCGAGTAGCTCATTGGAGTCGGCGTGATATGATCCGCAGTCAAGATGGGATCAGAAGAGGGCATGAAGATGGGAAAGCGTCTTATCGCACGAAAACGATCATACGACGGTATCCCTGGGATGTACTCACCATAAGAGCTGGAGTGGCTTATGTTGCGTCCCGACATCGGAGGCTGCCGTGAGGACTGAAGAAGAAACACACACAACGGGGAACGGGATAATCGGAATCATCGGGCTTCTCGGTGGGCTGGTCGGAGATGCTCGGACATTGTTTCGTCAGGAGCTTCAACTTTTGCGGGATGAGTTTTTCTCGGAGATCGCCAAGATCCGCCAAGCGGCCGTCACGATCGGAATGGGAATAGGGTTCATGGCCATGGGGGGACTATTTGCGCTGATCATGCTGGTCCATCTGCTTCATCAGTACGCGAATCTTCCCTTGTGGGCTTGCTACGGGCTGATCGGCGTCGTTCTTCTCGCCATCGGCGCCGTCTTGCTTATCACGGCCAAACAATCGCTGCAAAGGTTCAATTTGATGCCGCGCCGGACGTTGCGCTCAATGAAGGAAGATGCACAATGGATCAAAGAACAAGTAACGTTGAACAAGACATAAAAGATATCCTTGAAACTCGTCTCGAGATCGGCCGAAAAATAGAGTTGATCGACGAAAATGTGCGCTATGAGATGGAGAACATGAAGACGAAATTGTCCGGGTTGGCCGGCGCCGTGGTAGAGACCGGGAAAGAATTCATAGACCAATCCGTTCCCATGCTGAATCCGGTCCGGCAGATGAAGGCGTCGCCATGGGCGGCATTCGCCGGGGTGGTGCTGTTTGGTGTTGTGATCGGAACGTTCGCAAAGAGATTTGGTCGCGCAAAAGTCTATCCCTATTATCCTCCTAAAGCACATGGAGTGCCGGTGATGCCTCCAGAGGGAGAAAGAAAAAGCAGAGAAACAGAATCCGGAGTTTATCCGTATTTCCCAGGAGGGCATCAGAAGTCACATAGAGGTCATTCCTCATTTTTATCAGACCTGTGGAGCGATGTGAGGGGCAGCGTTCGCACTGAAATCGGACGTTCAGAAGACGCTATCGGATATGTCCTTCGGGAATTTGCGCGGGATATGGCCAAAGAACTCGTACCGGCGGTCTTGAGAGCTGTAGCACCGTCTCAATCACCTGGGTCCCGCCGATAAGGTCGCCTCGCTCCCTCAGTTCGTGAACGAGAAGATGGGTCGTTCCGGTTTGTATGCTCGATCAGACGAGGGCGTTTCAAGATATTGGTCGAGACGTGATGGGATGGATGCCCCACCTTCTCATCGCAGTCGTCATCGTTTTAGGATCAGTGCTGGGCGGTCTCATCGTTCGCAGAATCCTGCTTCGACTCAGTCGGCAAGCGGAATCGGCCACCGCCTATATATTGAAATTGGCCGGTCGCATCAGCGCAGCCGGTTTGATGGTGTTTGGAGTGGTGACGGCGTTGGGGACGATCGGAGTGGATGTCTCCGCATTGGTGGCCGGACTGGGTCTGACGGGATTTGCCCTGGGTTTCGGCCTCAAGGATATCCTGGCCAATGTCGTGTCGGGCGTCCTCATTCTTCTCTATCGGCCATTTGAGCTGTACGATCGTATCATCGTGGCCGGTCTTGAAGGAGTCGTCTCGGAGATCGATCTGCGGTACACGAGGTTGGAACAAGAGGACAAGACATTTCTGGTGCCGAATTCGCTATTGATCACCAATACGATTACGTTGTTGAAACATCGACCGCCTGAGTCCGGCAGCTCCTCATCACCGGCCTGATGTCACACCGAATGTTCTGTCACGGTGACGAGGATGCCGATGCGGAGGGTCCTGTGGAAAGGCGTCGTCAGTTGTGGACTCATCCATGTCACGAGTGGGTTATCTTAGCCGCGATGCCTTCGTTGTCGTGCAGTTCTAATTCACCGTTCAATCGCTCATTTCGACGATCCAGACCGATAGAGAGCTGTTCACAACGCTTTCACTGCAAGCTCTTATCTTCACCATACTCTGCGCGATGCCTGATTTGTACAAGAAGCCACTTAGGAGTGTCGTGAACAGACCCAAGCCACTCAAACCTCCATGAATACACTGCGGTTCGGCAGTTGAGGCGCTAGGGGTTAGTCTAGTACCATTCCATCAGTCAAGTGACTATAAGGCAAGCGCTGCATGCGGACGGTAGAAGAATGCTTGGCTCAATATTGTTTTTCGTTCCAGATGCGACTGGAGATTTGAAATCGGAAATCGAAGTGTTCAAGTGTTCAAAGGTTTATCGACGATCTTTCGCGTCCTGAAATGGCCCGCGCGACTGAGGAACACGACAGCGCGAACGTAAGGCAAATGAATCCATGCGCAACACGTCAGAAGCTTCTCGCTCGGCATACGGACGTCTCACCTCGGCCATAGCGTCGCTCTCTGCCCCCAGTGGATCCTCAAATCCAGGCCGGAGTGATTCATGGAACAGTGACTCGGCCGTAGAGCGGCTCCTCGTTAATGCTCTTATCGTCGGAGGCATTGCCGGCATCTTTATGCTTGATGTCTTTAGGCCGCTGGGATTCGTCGTCTGGATGCTATACCTCCTGCCGCTGTGGCTCTCCGTCCGTCTTGCGCAGCGCCGACCATCTTCGGTGGGGTTGGTTGGCTTGACGAGCGTGATATTAGTTGTGGCGGGCTTCTGGCTGGAGCCATCCGGCAAATCTCCATGGACTTCATCCGCGAATCGAGCGACTGGGATCATCGTGATCGGACTCAACACAGTACTGTTGCAGCGCCTGATGAGGCAGCGAGAAACGATCCTGCGGAACGAGGAAGAACTGCGCGATTTCGTCGAAGGGGCGTCGGTGGGACTTCATTGGGTAGGGCTGGACGGCACCATCCTGTGGGCCAATCAAGCCGCGCTGAATCTACTGGGCTATGCTGCTGAGGAATATATCGAGCATTCGATTCGTGAATTTCATGCCGATCTCGACATTGCTGACGATCTTGTACAACGCCTGGGAAAGGGTGAAACGCTCTACAATTATGAAGCGCGTCTACGGTGCAAGAGCGGGGTGATCCGACACGTCTCGATTGCGGCCAACGCCTCGTGGCGAGGCAAGCGCTTTTCCCATTCACGCTGTTTCATCCGCGATATCTCTGCCCAGAAGGAGGCCGAAGTCTTGCACGCACGGCTGGCTGCCATTGTGACGCACTCAGGAGACGCGATTGTCTCATTTGCGCCGGATGGTGTCATCGACACCTGGAATAAGGCAGCTGAGCGGCTTTTGTGGTGGACGGAAATGGAATCCATTGGCCGACCCGAGTCGATGTTCGTGCCGGATGACCGTCTCCCGGAGTCCCGGGAGTTGATCAGGACAGTGCTGCTGGGACAGCCGGTTCGAGAATTCGACACGCAGCGCAAACGAAAAAACGGGAGTCTGGTGGATGTTTCCATCACCATGTCTCCCGTCCTGGTGGAGAATCGGTTGTTGTCCATCTGTGAAATCATCCATGATAATACCAAACGCAAAACGAATGAGCGCGCGTTGCGGGAGGCCAACAAGGAACTGGAGGCGTTCAGCTATTCCGTCTCGCATGACCTGCGCGCACCATTGCGATCGATCAACGGATTCGCCAAAATTCTGGCCGAGGATTTCGGCCCCTCATTGCCGCCGGAGGCCAAGCGACATCTCCACGTCATCCAAAAGGGCGCCGGTCGCATGGGAGAATTGATCGACGACCTGCTGGAATTTTCACGGTTGTCCCGTTCAGCGCTTGATCGTCAAGCTGTGGATGTCGAACGTGTCATTCGAGAAGTCTGGGGCGAACTGCGGCGGCAGGATCAGGTACAATCCGCGGAGTTGGTAGTGGGAGATTTGCCGAAATGTTTGGCCGATCGGAAGCTGATCAAGCAGGTATGGGTGAATCTCCTCTCCAATGCGTTGAAATATTCCCGACCGCGCCGTGAGCCCCGGATCGAGATCGGATGGCGCGATGACGAACAGCAGCCGGGCAACGTGGTGTATTGGATTCGAGACAACGGAGTGGGATTCGATCAACAATATGTGAGCAAACTATTCGGCGTATTTCAGCGGCTGCATCGGACGGAGGACTTTGAGGGGACCGGCGTGGGGCTCGCGCTGGTGCACCGGATCGTTCAACGTCACGGCGGTCGGGTATGGGCCGAGGGACGCCTGGAGGAGGGCGCGACATTTTACTTCACGCTGGAGCGGATTTATGAGCTGGACGGCGCCAACCAACATCTCGGTCTTGTTGGTCGAGGACAATGAGGACGACGCGGAGCTGACGCTGCGGGTGTTCCGACAGTATCATTTTGCGAATCATATTCATGTGGCGCGGGACGGCGCGGAAGCGTTGGACTGTCTGTTCGGCACGGGGACCTATGCGGAGCGGAGCCTGTGCGAGCAAACGAAATTAATTCTCTTGGATCTCAAACTGCCGAAAGTCGACGGACTGGAAGTCCTCCGCCGCTGCAAGAGCGACGAGCGGACGAAGTCCATTCCTGTCGTCATGTTAACCTCGTCGCGCGAGGAGCAGGACGTGATCGAGAGTTACAGGTTGGGCGTCAACAGCTATATCGTGAAGCCGGTGGATTTTCATCAATTCGTGGAGGCTGTGAAACAGCTGAATGTGTACTGGTTGATGCTCAATCAGAGGCCGGAGTGATCAACCCTTTGAATGTGCCGGATGGGGGAGGTCGTATGGCTCAATTGTTGCGTGTGTTGCTGCTGGAAGATCTGGATACGGATGCTGAATTGATGGTATGCGAGTTGAAACGCGCCGGGTTCGATCTTGTCTGGGATCGCATCGATACGGAAGAAGCCTTGATAGAGTGTCTCGATCGGCCATATGACCTGATTCTCTCCGATAATTCGATGCCCTCCTTTGACGCGCTGCGGGCCCTTGCCTGTCTGCGAGAACTCCGGCTCGATATTCCCTTCATCATCGTGTCGGGCTCCATCGGCGAAGAGCAAGCCGTGGCCTTGTTGCGCCATGGCGCGGCGGATTACATTATGAAGGATCGCATTGATCGACTGGGACCCGCTGTAGGGCAAGTGCTCGAGAAGAAGCGGTTGCGCGATGACAATCGAGCCGCCCATGTCGCCCTGCAGGCGAGGACCGAGGAGCTCATGCGTTCTCAAGAACGGCTGCGCGCGCTTGCCAGCGACTTGACGTTGACGGAGCAGCGGGAGCGGCGCAAGCTCGCCGGCGACCTCCACGACTATTTGGCTCAATTGCTCGTCGCGGGACGCATGAAGCTGCGGCAAGCCGTGGCCTGTATTGCAAAGGAGCCAAGAACGCCCCTGTTCGCCGAATTAGACCAGATTTTCGACGAATCCCTGCGGTATACGCGGACTCTCATTGCCGACCTGGCGCCACCCTCGCTGCAAGAATTCGGGTTATCTCATGCCTTTCAATGGTTGTCCGAACACATGCGCGCCCATGGATTGACCGTGGATGTGCAGCTCGGATCAGACCGAATCAATCTCCCGGACGATCAGGCGATTTTGGTCTTTCAGTCCGTTCGCGAATTGCTGCTCAACATCGTGAGGCATGCGGAGACGAATCGCGCCAGTGTGATGGTGACTACCACTCCCACCGAACTGTACATTACGGTCACGGACGGCGGACAGGGGTTCGATCATGCGACGGTCGCTGCTCCCGAGTCTAGGTCATCCAGATTCGGATTGTTCAGCATCGATGAACGGATGCGGGCGATGGGGGGACGGTTTGAGATCAATTCCACGCCCGGCCGTGGAACGCGAGCCTCCATAATTCTGCCCTATTGGCCCGCCTCCGCCGCGCCGGAACTGTGCGAACTCGACAAAGCTGACCAACGCTCGGGTCTCACCACGCAGCCCTCGTCGGAGCAGCCAGCGGTCCGCGTGCTTCTCGTCGATGACCATATCATGGTCCGGCGCGGGATCAAGAGCCTCGTGGATGGGCATGAGAACTTGCGGGTGATCGGAGAGGCATCCGACGGACAGCAGGCCGTCGAGTTGACGGCGAAGCTGCGGCCCGATGTTGTGCTCATGGATGTGAATCTTCCCGTGATGGATGGGGTGACGGCGACGAGCCGGATCCACAAAGACTATCCCGACACCGTCACTGTCGGGTTGTCCGTCCATGACGATCACCAGATCATCGATGCGATGACGAAGGCCGGCGCGGCGGCCTTCGTGTCGAAGGGCTCCGTGACGGAAGAGCTGTATGAGGCGATCAGCCGCGCATTACTTTCCAAGGGCAAGCTGCCCGGTTCTTCTCGAAGAGACAAGCTGCCTCTGTCCAGCAAGGTATAGGCCCGCCGCCGTGCGGGAACCGCACGGCGGCTCCGTCGAGCCGATTCAGGCGACGGCGGAAAGAATCTCGTGCCTCCGTTGCTGCATGTGCATGCCGAGCGTTTTGATATCTATGCTGAGCTGAGCTTGGGGGAACAGCTCGTCTTCTTCTTGGGACACATGATCCATCACCGTCTGCTGCAATTGGATCATGCTTTGCCGGAACTCCAGGCTCGACGCATCGTTGTTTCTGAGCTCAGCGATCATGTCCCGAACGACACGGTGATCGTCGTACGAGCCGGCGATCATTTCTTCGGCGTCTTCTTCCGTGGTGTCGCCGTCTATGTGCTCGTCCTCATCGAACTCCGTTGCGTCCATCGTCTCTTCTCTCTCGGGCTCCTCGCCCTGTTCGAGCGAGGCGAGCGCAGCGGGGTTGCCTCGATTCTGAAACGCCGGATAGAAAAGCTCCTCCTCTAAGGTGCTGTGCACCTCAAGCTCATGAAAAATCTGTTGCGCGGTTTGCTGTTTCTTTCCACCTTCTTCTTCCAGGAACTGATCGAAGAGCGCTTCGACTTTACGGTGATCGTCTTTCAGCATTTGTATCGCGTCGGTGGATCGTGTCTTTTTCGATGACGATGTCGCTTGGGTTTTGCCTGAATCGCGCTTCGGCATAGATGTCTCCTTTGTGAATGTTGATGATAAAAGTTCTCGATTGACCCACATAGCTCCACGGAATAGCTCCACGGATGTCTCGTCATGTACGAGGCATCCTGTGACGCAAGAAACACATAATAAGGCGCGACTTCTTCCGGTTGGCCAGCCGTGTCGGTTCCGATGAATATGATCGAGCCTCGACTGCATCCATCGAATCCGGCGAGCGAGGGAAACTCGATTTCGACCGTGGCATACGAGGCAGGCGGAATTTGTTCCTCCCTGCCTCGGTTGGTGTGTAATCGTGACCAAATTAGGATCTAACGACCGGCTCCTCCTGATGCTCCTCCTGATGATCCACCCATGCCCCCGGATGATCCCGTGCCGCCGGATCCCATGCTGCCAGCACCGGTTCCTGATGTCGCCCCACTTCCGCCGCTCGATCCCTTGCCGGGAACCTTGGCCGAATCGGGTATCTGTCCGGAGCCTCCCAGAGTTGCCTCGCCGCCTACTTTCGGGACGTCGGTTCGGCCAAAGGGCTCTTGTCCCACCTTGCCCGACGATTCATGACCTTGTTTCCCTTGCTTCATGGTCCCGCTCGATCCTCCGACACTTCCGGATCCGCTTCCTGTTCCACCCCCCGCTGCGCCACCCATTTGGGTTTCACTCTGAGCTGCGCCACCGGTGAACAGGAGCATTCCTCCGACCATCAACATGTATGCGCACGCCCGTCGTATACTCATAAAAGACCTCCTTCAAAAAATTTGTGTGCAGACTTTCAAATCTCGGTGCAAAATACAGACCCCTCTGTGACGATTGATTGATCGCTGAATAACGGAGCCCGCGTATGCCTCTACAAGACACGATGTCTTAGGATGCAAGACATTCTGTCCGTGCAACGGAATGGAGCTCTGGATGGACATTCATTTTGATGGGCTTGTTCCCAGGGCATCGGCTTTGCAAATTTGCGATAAGGATGGAGAGCACGAGCAATATGCCTAGGGCCGAGCGAGACACAGCCATTTAGGAAATCGATCGGGGAAACAGGATCTGATGATTCCTCTTCCGCAACAGGAGAACGACTGCTCTCTGTAGCGCGCAGCGCCGGGCTCGCCGCGATCACATCGCCGAGCGCATTGAGCCCCATGCAGAGAATTCTGCGTGTCTGCCGCCGGGGCGGGTTCTCGGTCGATCAACGGCAATCGCCATCAGGCCTCCTTCGACCCGTCATCTTGCATGCACAGCCGTGCGTCGGTCGTAATCAGGTCGGTGAACGTGATGAGCTTGGCCGCTTCGAACACCTCGTCGGCAATGAGGTTAGGCCAACGCAAAGGCGTGAGATTCCATTCGGTTTCATTGCCGTTCGTGAGTAGGACGGTGCGACAACCGGCTGCGCGGCCGGCTTCAACGTCGTGCAGGATATCGCCGATCATCCATGAATGCGTCAGATCCACATGGAGCTCACGGGCGGCTTGGATCAGCAGACCGGGATTGGGTTTTCGGTAATAGCAGTCCACATTGAACGAGGGTAGGGTACCCTCCGGATGATGATGGAGACAGTAATAATAGCCTGCAAGAGGGACCTCGGACCTTGCGAGCTCGGCTCGGAGGCAGAGCTCCTCACGCAGCAGGGCTTCCACCGTGAACCGACCTTGTGTGATTTCTTCACGATTGGACAACACAATCAGGGCATAGCCGAAGCGGTGCAACAAACGCAACCCTTCGATTGTCCCAGGCAGCCATTCGACGTGTTCGGGGCTGCGATCGAATGGCT
>JAICWG010000196.1 GCA_025934915.1 Nitrospira sp. | reverse complement strand
ATACAATCGAACGCCTGTTCTGCCGCCTGAAAGATGCACGCCGCATCGCCACGCGGTACGACAAATCCGCCAAACCCTACCTCAACGCCATCTGCCTGATCGCGATCGTCTACTGGTGGCTCAATTGAGTTTGGACCCTAGGGCCTATATCGGCAGTGCCGAGAAATACTTGACGGGCGAGCCAGGTTGCCTTTCTCTCCTCGGCTCCTCTAAACTTCGCCGGTTCCCTGCTTGTATCGTGCATTGAATCTTCACATAGGAGAACTGAACCGTGTCACAGCCAACCTATCCGCGCAGTCCAAAAGTCTTACTCGGCGGTATTGCTCACCTCGGGCGGTTTATCGACAAGATTCGGCTGCGCCATGTCGGGCAGATTCAGGACTACAACTACATCACGGTCGGGTTCGATAAATATCTAGCCGATTTCCTGAGCATCGATGCAAAGGCATTTGAGCAGCGCGTATTGGTCGGTGGAACGGATGAAGAACTGCTTGCTTGGGTGAAGGCCAATAGCCGCAAGCCGTCCGACCAGGAAATCGCGCAATGGTCACAAGAGCTGCTTGTCTCAGGTCCAAAAGATGCGGCAGGTCGTCGGCGGTTTCAAGGTCGCTTGGAGGATATTGCTATCAAGCGTGGAGTGGCCGTGGGTTCTCTGTCGTCTGTTACGACCTGGACTGACGTGATTGAACTTGATGAAGGTCGGCTGTAAAGGGCAGAGGTATGAGCCGGGCCTGCGTCATCTGCCTCTTCCTTGCGCTGGTGCTCGGTCTTCCGCTTCTCGGCGTTCTGTGGATCGGTGAGCCGATCGGACGCTATCTTGAATTTACTCCGCGTACCCATTATGTGCAGCATGAACCGTTCTCCTGGCCGGTGTTCATTGCTCTGACACTCTTGATCGCTTTGGTAGTTGGACCGATTTTTCTCCGGATAGCGAGGACAAACCTTCGTCGGGTTTCTCCTCTAATTCAGCACTCAGCACTCAACACTCAGCACCGTGGTTTTCCGACATGGGGTTGGCTCGGAATCGGATGGACGGGGCTTTGGTGGGTGGTGGCCTGGACCCGGTTTTCCGAGATGGCGGCAGTTCAGGAACATACATTCACGCCGCTGTGGCTCGGCTACATCGTGACCGTGAACGCCGCCACATTCGCCCGCACTCGCCGGTGCATGATGCTCCATCGCCCTCGCTACTTCCTGTCGCTGTTTCCACTGAGCGCCGTCTTGTGGTGGCTGTTCGAATACCTGAATCGCTTTGTTCAGAACTGGTATTACGTGGGTATCGGTGAACTGTCGTCGCTCGAGTACTTCTTTCGAGCCACGCTCCCGTTTTCCATGGTGCTGCCGGCCGTTCTCAGTACGGCGGAGCTGCTGATCCCGTATCCCACTGTCAGTGCGGGTATAAATCAGTTCGGACCGATGCGCCTCTACAATACGAAGCAAGTCAGCTGGTCGATTCTTATATTGTCATGTCTCGGGTTGTTCATCATTGGGCGCTGGCCCAATTACCTGTTTCCACTTGTCTGGGTTGGACCGTTGTTGCTCGTGGTCTCGCTTCAGGAATTGTCCGGGAGGCCGACTGTTCTGTCATCACTCGCACAGGGCGATTGGCGAAGTGTGTGGATACCGGCGTTGGCAGCTCTGGTCTGTGGATTCTTTTGGGAGCTCTGGAACTGGAAGAGCCTTGCCCATTGGGAATACGCTATTCCATTCGTGCATCGGTTTCAGCTGTTCGAGATGCCGTTGCTCGGCTACGCGGGGTATCTACCGTTCGGTCTCGAATGTGCGGCGGTTGCCGGCCTCTGTTTGCGTTGCCGGTTTTCCGGAGGAGTGGAATAGGAGTGATTGCCAACTATAAGTTGTCGGTCCTTGTGGGCCGCCATTTGCGGCACGTTGAAGAGCGAGTGTAGGTTTTACACTGAGGGCAACGTCAGCAGCTTCTTTATTTCGCAGTGCGCGAGGACGACGTCGGGAGCGCGTTGCAGTGCCTCATAGTAACTCCGTTCATATCCGTCGCCGAGTTCCGAGGGGCGAATGAGCGCCCGCACTTCGGTCAACAGTACCGCCACATCGTCGACGGTCAGTTGGTCGCTCCCATCGAGCAGTTCATCGATGCGGACCACCATATTGGAAAGCGGATGCAGCCAGGTGAACCACGGATCGTTCATCACCAACTGTAAGAGTTGGCCTGTGGAGTCCACACGACCATAAATCCGCTCAAAGGTCAGCTGTTCGGCGACGATTAGGGCTTTATGCAACCCTAAGAGCCCATGCCGGACATCCGTCAAGGTTCTCTTGAGTGGGTTGGTTTCTCGAACATGCGTCTGTCTTGATGAGATAGCCATAAAAATAATCTTAGCAGGTCAATGGAAGAATTGGGACTCAGCGCCGATCCTCAATAGGGTTGACGCCACGATATGTTCTTTATCGGATGTCATGACCTTGTTCTGTAGTGACGGCAGAGATCATTGTGGTGTCAGGTTCAGTTACCAAATCCCAGTTCCCCCTTCGGGGTTGAACTACCATGGGACGGACCGGAGTCGGCGTCATCGTCATCGTTCATGTATAGTTGAGGATTGAGGACCGGAAACCCGCTGTCGGCTCTGATCTCGGGTAAATGTGTCGTCCGAGAAAGTGCTTTTCTGATGGTCTAAAAGGTTTCCATAGAAGGAAAACAGCTCACCGGTCAGTCGGGCCGTGTGATCGGGATCGGCCGGATGCTTCCGCCGTATGTAATCGTTGAGCACATGCCCTTGGGCGGTCTTATGGACATGAGGCTGTTCCAGATTCATGCGATAGCGCTCGACCGCGTTGGCGACGCGACTGATGAAGATCACGGTGCCGTCTGGTTCGAACCGTTCGACGATTCCCACATGGGTTAGGGGATCGTTCAACTTGCCGTCTCCGTTGAAATCCCAGGTGTTATCAAAAAACACGAGATCGCCGGGACTGACGTTCGATCCTCGATGAAGGGTGCCATGCTGGCGTATGTGGTTGTGGATGAGCCGGACGCCGTTTCCCTTCGGATCATTGAACGCTCCACGATACAAATCGATGCCGTGCTCCAAGAAGATGGCACGGGTGACCCCTGCACAGTCATAGGCGATACGTTTGCCATGGCTTGTAATCGTCCGCGCTCCGACCAGCCTGGTTGCAGACTCAACAATAGCTGATCGGCTGGGAAGAGACGTCACGAAGGAAGTAGGGTGATCCACCACTGGGGCTGATGTCGGAGAAGGCTGCGGCAGTGCAGGTGATTCACGAGGCTTCGTCTTCTCCACTGATATTGTTGGAGCCACGGCTTCCCTTTTCAGCTTCTGGGCAGGCTTGGTACAGCCCACGAGAGTTGCACTTGCAAGAAAGGCGATGATCATGGGAAAAGACATCGGTGGTTACCGCACGCTCACAAATCGGCCTTCGGCTGCCTGTCGGAGTGCATCGATGTCCTCACGACGGGTGACGGAGAGCGGCACCGTGTGGGTTAATTCTTCAATGAGCAGGTCGGTCGTGAGCGGAGTTTTTTGGTGCAGCGCCCGATAGAGGGCCGCTACCACCGCCTGTTCGATCTCCGACCCGCTGAAGCCGTTGCTTGCACTGACGATCTTCCCGAAGTCGAACTTCTTATTATTCTGCTTGCGGAGGCCCAGGTGAATTTTCCAGATGGCTTCCCGTTCGGCATCATCCGGCAGATCGACAAAAAAGATTTCATCGAAACGCCCTTTGCGGAGAAGTTCGGGTGGCAGCGACGACAGATCGTTGGCCGTGGCGACGACGAACACGTCCTGCTGTTTTTCCTGTAGCCACGTGAGAAAGGCCCCAAAGAGTCGTCGACTCAATCCCGCGTCGGCGTCGCCGCTTCCTCCGCCGGCGACCAACGCTTTCTCGATTTCATCGATCCAGAGGACGATCGGGGATAAGGATTCCGCCATCTCAATCGCTTTGCGGAAATTCTTTTCCGATTCGCCGACGAACTTGTCGAATAACCGTCCGGCATCGAGTTTCAGGAGCGGGAGTTTCCATTCCCGCGCGATGGCCTTCGCCGCGAGCGATTTACCGCATCCCGGCACGCCGACTAACATGATGCCGCGAGGCGGGGTGAGATTGAGTGATTTGGCTTCGGCAGTAAACCCGACTTGTGCCCGCTCCAGCCAGGACTTGAGATTGGTGAAGCCTCCCAACTCAAACCGATTATCCTCCAAGGGATAGTATTCCAAGAGGCCGCCGTCTTTGATTGCCTGCACTTTCCGCTTCAAGATTGTTTGGACATCCTCGGCAGAGAGTGTGCCGCGTTCCACGATGCATTGTGCGATGACCTGGCGGGCTTGATGCAGCGTCAAGCCCTGTAGAGCACGAAGGATCGCGTCGGACTCCTGGAACGAAGGTCCGTTCGCGACTGCCTTGGTCTCGTTTATCGAACTGAGAATGCTTTGCGCGAGAGTCGTGGACCGTGGACGAGTGGTTGTTCGAGGTCCCAACGATTGGAGCAAGCCGCGCAACATCGACCGCAGCTCGTCTCGATCCGGCAGTTTCAAATCGAGCCGCACCGCAATTTTATCGAGGTCCAGCGGCAACGTGATCGGCTGACCGGTCAACAGGCAGGTGGCCCGTGATCGGCTGTAGACTGCGGCAACCTCCCGAAGTTGTCGGCAGACAGCGGGATCTTGCAGATGTGGCCCAAGATCCTTGAGCCAAAACACCGCTTCTACCGTCAGGCCATGAAGATGCTGAAGGACGGCCAAAGGCGTCGCGGTCATCTTATTACTGAGTGTTGAGCCTTCATCGGCGCGGGTGAGCCCTCTGGTAATGGACCACTCGAAGAGCGGCATGCGCTCCTGTGCCGTGACCGATTGCAGGAGTGCCAGGACTCGCTCCTCCTCGACCGTTTCAATGACGACGAGAGGATGGGAGGAGCGAATCAAGGTGCGGAGATCGTGCACGCTGGTCGTGAGAGTCATCGGAGGGAAATGCTAGCACGAGGCCTCGACCGGACCAAGAAAACCGGTGATTGTGACCGCCGTGTGTGGAAGATTTATGTCTTGGCTGGATTGGCGAGCGCCTTGTTGATTTCGTTGATTAGGCGGTGCTCGATTTCGCTGGTTTCTTCGCGGCTGACGCTTAAGATGCGGCCCCCCTGTGCGACCCGTTCGAATTCAGCTTTCACGCCGACTTTCGTCAGGCTGTCGGGAAGGGCTTGAAGGGAAATGAGGTATTGATTCCTCGATCCCGTTACTTCGAGCGACGTCGGGTTGGAGATCTTGCGTTCCGTCACATAGACCGCCCGTTGATCGGTCTTGACGCTGACCTTCATTTGATACCCGTTGCGTGCCAGTGCGTCCTCAACGACCTTGGCGACGGTCGGCATAGGCCGAGGGAGCGTATCGGACTGCGCGCCTTTCTCCTCGACTTTGAGGGATTCCGTCATCTGGGTTGCCATCATTCGTTTGGCCTCAGCCAGCTGCAATTCCAGTTGCTCGATCTGCTGTTTGGCTTCCGTCTTCGTGGCTTCCGTGGTGCTCTTTGCGTCCCGGAGTTCTTGATTGAGCAGATCGATCTGTTGATGCATCACTTTATTCCCGTCTAACAAGGAGCTCAGAAGAATTTCTTGCTTGGCGACTTGCTTCTTGATGGCCTCATTCTCGACGCGAATGGAATTGTCGTCAGGAACGCAGCCGGCGGTAACTATTACCAGAACAGCCCAGATGCCTAGTGACCATGGATCAACGATCGTTTCGGTGCGCACGCGATAGTCCTCCCAATTGAGTTGTGAGATTATCTACGGTTCAGCTCAACTTGTCCATGTGGTATTCGGCCGTATCTTGCTGCATCGTTCAGTTGTGGGCTACGGCCGGTACAATCGAGTCGTAAAAAGCAGCCATTCGTTATATGTAAAGGATGAGATGATTGCTACTCTAGCTTGCGCTTCCAGCTCGTTGGACTGTAGCATGCTCGTATCATGACTGCCTTGATTCGGAAGACCTTTTCAGTTCCACCCCTTGGTTGTAACTGCTCGATCATCGGCGATCCTGTCACGAAACAGGCGGTCGTCATCGATCCTGGCGGTGCGCCGGAGCGAATTCTCCAGGAAGTGCAGCGGCTAGGTTTCACCGTCAGCCGCATCCTGCATACGCATGCCCATCTCGATCACTTTCTGGCTTCCAGCGAGATCAAAAAAGCGACAGGTGCAGCCATTTGCCTGCATCAAGACGATCTCGAATTGTGGAAAAACCTCGAACTCCAATGTCGGGTCTTTGGGGTTTCCTATGTGCCGGCCCTGCCTCCTGATCATTGGCTTGCAGATGAGGAAAAGGTGATGTTAGGGCAGGTGCCGATCGTGGCGCTTCATACCCCTGGCCACACGCCTGGGTCGATGAGTTTTCATGTTCCGAACGACCAACTCCTGTTGGCCGGGGACACGCTCTTCCGGGGAAGTATCGGTCGGACCGACTTATGGGGTGGCAACTTTGAGGTTATCGAGGAATCGATTCGTGAGCGACTCTATACCCTCGATGAGGCCACCACGGTTGTGACCGGCCACGGGCCGGACACGGAAATCGGTATTGAAAAGGAATCGAATCAGTTTGTCCGTGTGTGACGGCATGGGGAGTGGACCATGGCTTCATGCAAGCTGTCGGCAGTCGTTGTGTTGCTCTGGTTGGTGCCGGCTTATTCTGTCGCCCAAGCCGAAGAATCCTTCCGCTCTCATTCTGACCTCGTGAAAATTGCCGAGGTGACGGTCCGTATGTCGGACCATGGTCCGGTGGTGCTACTACAGGCCGAAGGCCGGACGATTCCGATTTTTGTCGACCTCACGGTGGCCCTCTCGATACAGAGTGCCCTGAGCGGGGAAAAGCTGCCTCGGCCAATGTCGCATGATCTCATGCACACGATCCTGAACGCTTACGGTGGAAAGGTGACGCAGACGGTCATCACGCTGAAGGACGGCATCTATTATGGGGCGCTCACCGTGGCGTTCAAGGACCAGGTCAAGGTGTTCGACAGCCGATCGTCCGACTCCATCGCACTGGCCGTGCATTTCAAAGCACCGATTCTCGTGGGGCGTGACTTGCTGGAATCAGCCGGGAAAACCTCTGAAAAAGAGAAAGGTGCGGAACTGTAGCGGCTATTCCTTGGCCATACGCTCTTTAAGACGCTCGATCCGCTTTTCGGTAGACTGTTTGATGAAGATCATGTTCTCGGCGAGATGTTGCTGGGCATTGATCTTCCCCTCATCTCGCCGCTTTTGTTGATCGAGCCCAAACTGTGCAATGACCGGCCCGTCTTCGTTGTTGAGCTCCTTCCAGATCTCGGCACAGCGTGATTGTTTGGCGAAGGAATACTTGTCACAGGGCGGATCGGCAGCCGAGGCAATCGGAGCAGGGGCGGCCAAGCTGATGAACAGAACTGCTACCGTCCAGCCGGATTGATTCATACGTTCTCCACCAGAATGGCCGATCGCCCGCCGAAACACCATACCATAAGTCGCAATGTCGCGGAGACGGAGACCCTTTAGTCTATGAGAAGGATGCAGAGATCTTCCTTAAGCATTGGGGAAGGAAGAAATACAAGCAGCCACCACTGCTAACAGAATGGCTGAGGCTCCTCCCTGAGCGAGCAGTTCTGCTCGATCTGGGCTGTGGTGCCGGACAAGATTCCCGCTATCTCGCGAAGCTTGGTCACCGAGTAATTGGGCTGGATCGGACCATGCCGCTGCTGCAGTTTGCAAAACGACTGGGTGGGTGGTGACTGAAGGGACAATGAGAGCTTAAGATCTTTAAGCAAGTTGGTTGCAACGAACTAATATGCAGTACGATTACTTTTTGAAGACATGCGTTCTATGGTATTTGAGGAAATCTGATTGTTCTGGCTTAAAGAGCCTCCGAATTATTTGATCTGAAATGCCCCAAGAGGTTAGGGCGTGTCGTCAATTAAGCCAGATGACGGCGGCGGCGAGATACACAGCACCAAGGAAGGTTTCGGCACGTTTATCGTATCTGGTGGCGATGGCGCGGTATTGTTTGAGTTTGGCGAAGAAATTTTCGATCAAATGT
>JAICWG010000119.1 GCA_025934915.1 Nitrospira sp. | reverse complement strand
GAGACCGGGAAATACGGTGTGATCCTGTTCAACTGTTGCTTGGTCAACATGAATACGTCACTCATGGCCACCTCCCAGCCAGAGTGAATCACATCGCGGTTCCCCAAGGAATGCTAAAACTTAATGAGTCCTGAGCCTAGAGTTTTCCCTTGCTGCAGTCCGTTGGTCCATTATGATTTGCGATGAAGCTCAGAAGATCAAAAACCCGGCAGCTATGGTTACGCGCGCCGCCAAAAAACAGAACGTTGGGTTCAAGATTGTCTGCACTGGTACGCCCGTCGAAAATTCCCTTGCTGATATATGGTGTCTGTTCGACTTTGTTCAGCCAGGCCTCCTAGGGGCGTTGAATGATTTCGGCAAAGAGTATCGTCGTCCCATCGAGTGTGAGACTGATGAACAGGCCGTAAAATTGGAAAAACTGCGAGCGCTTATCGAGCCGCAAGTCTTAAGGCGGCTAAAAACTGATGTTGCGAAGGATCTTCCAGAAAAAAGCGATGGGGAGCCCCCTGTCAGATTGCCTATGTCCACCTACCAACGACAGCTGTATAGCGATGCCATAGAACAGTATCGTTTGCGGCATGTCGATGGTCATAATGGCATGTTTAAGAATCAGCTCGGCTTACTACATTACCTGCGAAAAGTTTGTACGGATTCCTAGGGAACCGGGAAGAGCTTTTGATAATGAGCCATTGGTTGCCGCTAGACAAAAGAACCCTAAGCTGGACTGGTTGCTGAAGACATTGAACGACATCAAACGACTGGGAGAAAAGACAATCATATTCTGCGAGTTTCGAGACATGCAGTTGATGTTAGCCCACTACATTGAGGAGATCTTCAGACTGCGCCCCGATGTCATCAATGGAGATGTCTCTGCGTCAGAAGCGAGTAATGACAGTAGGCAAAAGCGCATTAAAGAGTTCCAGGCCAGACCAGGATTTGGAGCCATAATTCTCTCGCCAGTGGCCGTGGGTTTTGGCGTCAATATTCAGGCCGCCAATCATGTGATCCATTTCACACGAACTTGGAACCCTGCCAAGGAGGATCAGGCGACTGATCGAGCGTACCGCATTGGCCAGACCCGTAAGGTGTATGTTTATTATCCAGTTGTTTGTGCGCAAGAATTTACGACCTTTGACGTCCTTTTGGATCAATTACTCTATAGGAAACGTGGTCTTTCAGGGGACATGTTGAACGGCACCGGAAATATTCTGCCGAGCGAATTCGAGGATGTCGTTGGTGTGGGAAAGGACGCTTTCGAGAAACAATTGTGCATTGAGGACGCAGATAGTCTTGAGCCGCTCTATTTTGAGGCGTTGATTGCAGCACTTTATAAGAAGCGTGGATTTAGGTCCGTTAAATTGACATCTGCAAGTGGGGATGGAGGTGTGGACGTGGTTGCTAAAAATAATAACCAGGGCGAGCTTGTCCAAGTGAAGCATTGTGCATCAGACACAGGGATTCTGGGCTGGGATGCGGTCAAGGAGATAGTCGCCGGTGAAAGGCTGTATGCATTTCAGTTCCCCGGTGTGCACTTTAGAAAAATTGCCCTCACTAATAGAGAGTTCAACTCGAACGCCTATACTCAAGCTAGGATTCTGGACGTTGAATTGATCAGCCGAAACAAGCTAGAAAACTGGCTTCAAGATCATCGGGTTACGATGTCAGAAATTGAAAGTTTTCTCATCTCATCCGAGCAGATAATGGTTTAGAAAGCATTGATATTCATCTCACCGTCTAAGACGACGCCGTGCCGATAGCACGGTGAAGTATCCCGCATAACTCTTTTCGCTTCCACGGTTTGGTCAAGCGAGCATACGGGCGTAGCGGCCTCAGGTCCCTATTCGAAGCGGTTAAGACGATCACGGGGAGTGAGGAATGAGAAACTTGTAGTTTCTCCAAAATCGAGCAGCCATCTCCGTCCGGTAGTTCGAGATCGAGGAGGATTGCATTGTAAACATTCTGCTCGATGGATGAGAAAGCCTGGCGACAGGTCTGTACGCAGTCCACATGGAACCCTTCAAATTCGAGCAAGTCTTGCAACGCCATTGTGATATCAGAGTCATCCTCGACAACCAATAGGGAACGGGCTGTTTTCAGTTTGACCCTAGCGTTCGTATTTACCGCGATCATCTATCCAGTAGGAAAGCAACATTCATTCCTTTTCTATCCATCAATAGACGAATGTTGAAGTGATTGATTATTTGACGAATATTATGGAAATAAGCGATTGCACGGGATACGGGACTGTATCGATCTGATACAGCGGACTATCTCAGTTGAGACGGCGGAACCGTCTTGAGGCCTGTCCTGATACGCGCCGCAGGACTATTGATGCAGGTGTTTCATGGCGGCTGCGCAAAGAATGATAAAGAACCCCATCCAAAGGGCGGCGCGCTGAAAGGGAATGGCTTCATAGGATTCTCCCTCATCGGTCTCGTCGTCTGACTTGAAAATGACCGTGTAGAGAAACAGCGTCAGGAGACCCAGTACGAGAAGCAGCTTGATCATGAAGACCATGAGATATTTGGAGTGATGCGCAACGCTGGTGCCTGTCTGTGAGACAAGGACTTGATTGACATAGTGGAGGTTCACGCCTCCGGTAAACAGCAGGACGAGTAATAGAATGCCGGCTACCTTTTTGTAGTACTGATAAAAAATGTCCGTGATGGGTTTGATCTGATCCCTTGGAACGGCTTTTTGCAGCCCGGGTGTCACGGCCATGACGAGAAATGCCAAGCCGCCGATCCAAATGATTGCCGAAAGCAAATGAAACCAGTGGTTGATGATCGGAATGAGGATATTGAGATCGGTCGTAATGCTCTGAAGAGTGTCCATGGTCAGAAGTGTGAAAAGTGAAAGATGAAAAGTGAAAGGTTAGAACTTGAAAACCGGTGTGTCATTGCCGAATCTCTTCTTGCGCAGCTCCTCCATCAATTCGACGGTGATGAGCTGCACATCGTTTTCTCGGGCATGTTTCTCCACGCCTTTTTTGACCATGGCACGTAAGAAGTAGGGGATACGGCTCAATCTGAGTGCAGACGCTTCGTCCCATGTGACATCGGTTTCTTCTAAGACGTTGAACGCCACTTTGATTTTCTCGCCGCCCTTCGGGGTGTAGAGGCACCACTGATCTTCGTCCAGCCAGTCGCCATGGTCGACATAGGGACGGGCGCGGCAGCCGCCGCAGATGTCGCTATATTCACAGTCGCCACACTTCCCCTTGAGCTGAGGATAGCGGAATGAATTGAAGACATCCGATCGTTCCCAGAGATCGACGAAGCTCTGTTGGCGAAGATTCCCTGCCGATAGCGGCATATAGGGACAAGGGGTCAACTCGCCGTTCGGCGTCACCCGGGCGTAGTTGGTGCCTGCGAGGCACCCTCCCCCCATGTATCCAGTGGCTTTGGTGATCGGGGAATTGGGATCCTTTTCATAAGCCAACCGTTTGAAGTGCGGAGCGCAGCGGGCTCTGACCAGCATGCCTTTGTAATTATCCTGGCATTCAATGAGGTATCCAAGCACCTCTTCATACTGAGCGGGGGTGATATCCGTCAGCTCTTCGCCTCGTCCCGTACAAACCATAAAGAACACATTCAATACGCGGGCGCCGAGTCGGTGTGCCCAGTCGATAACCTCAGGCAGTTCCGTATAGTTCATCGGCTGAGCACTGAAATGCACTTGGAATTGGAGGCCATTCCGCTTGCTGGCTTCAATGCCGGCGACCGCCGCTTCCCAGGCCCCCGGCACGCCGCGAAAGGCGTCGTGCTTGGCGGCCTGCAACGAATCAATACTGATGCCCACGCCCATCACACCGATCTCGACAAGCGTTTTGGCCATCCGGTCGTCGATCAGCATGCCGTTCGTGCCGAAGACCACCATAAAGCCCAGTTTGACGGCGTAGCGAGCAATGTCGAGAATGTCAGGTCGCACGAGTGGTTCGCCGCCCGTGATGACAAGGAGACAGCCCTTATTCACCTCCGCGATCTGCTCGATGAGCCGGTAACATTCTTCGGTATTCAGCTCATCGTCCCCACCGGCTGCTTTGGTCGTCGCATCGAGATAACAGTGATTGCATTTGAGGTTGCAACGCTTCGTCAGGTTCAGCGCAACGAGGTAGGGCTTGAAGTCATCAACTGTCCGACCGTCGAACGTCCCGTCCCCTTTTGGAGTGGGGGTGAGGAACTGGGAAATTTGTTGCTGCAAAGAGCCTAGAGTGCCCGAAGGGCTATTGAAGATAGGAAGAGATTTACCCATAAGTGAGTCCTGAGTGCTGAGAGTTGAATGCTGAGTCAGAAGGCACTCGCCCGTGTCTCCATGCTCAGCACTCAGAACTATGTACTGGTTTTCCTGGTGAGGTCGGCGATCATGTCCTTGAGATTGCCGGTCTTCATCGCTTCCGCCATGTACCCCTTCGCCTGTTCGATGCCTTCATTCGCGACTTCGAGCGTGATCACGGTCGCTCCGATTTTCTCGGCATGTTTGAGGATGAGCGATTTGGTGCAATCGCGCATGAAGCCTTCCGGAGCCCGATCCAGCCTGGCTTGTGCTTCCTCAGTCCAGGTATAGGGTGACGTGGCTTCGACGTGACTGTTCGAACCGTTCCCATTCTCCGCTGCAAGCGTGGTTTCCGCTATCGGCGACGTGCCGGTGCCCTTGTTGGAAAAAATGGGGGTATAGTCCTCGTCCGCGGCTTCCTTGATCATCGGCGCCGCGTATTCGAGCGTGATGGTCGTCATTCCCAACTTACGCGCGCTCTTTTCAATCCTGGCCTTCGCTCGCCTGCGCTGAAAGCCGGCCGGCACGGCCCGGATCGCTTCTTTCGCATCCTTGGTCCACTGCATCGGCACGTCGTCATAGGCCACATCCGTTTCCAGCTCGCCTTCAGACGTCGCGGCCACTTCAAAAACCTTTTTGTCGACCTGTTTAAATTTGGTCCCGTCCACACCGCATACCGGACATTTGACAGGGGTATCCCCCTTCCCGATGTAGCCACACCCATCACAGACGAAATAGGTCTGACCCATACGGTCCAGGTACGCCTTCGTGGACGCATTGATCTCTTTCGGCTTCTCTTCAACGATCTGGGTCATGATTCCGCTCAGCGTCGGACCCATGAGATCTTTCGTCACGGCCTCGTCAGCCTGCATCCTGTCGCGGTCGATACCCGCCGCGTCCAGATTCCCACCAAGCGCCCGCATGGCATCCATGGCGCCTTTAGGCAAAATATGTCCTACCGCCGCATCCACGACGGTGTTACTGATGATCGTATGGCCTTTTTCGATGGCATATCGATGAATGGCGGTCTTCGCCACGCCTCGGGCAAAGACCGGGATTTTTTCCATCCGTCGCAAAGATTCTTCCGTCCATGCGATCGTGTACTCGGCCTGCGTATCGATCGGAGGCACGTATTTGCGGTTGGAGACCAAGACGTTACATGGGGCGCTCCTGAGCAGGTTTTCGGTGTTGCTGCCGACATCCATGTCGTCGTCGCTGTGAACGCCGATGCGTCCGACGATCAGCAAAGCCGGGACATCCTTGCGGACATATTGAATGATTTTTTCGAAGGCTTTGCCGTCGAGCAAGGTTGTTTTCACATCGGTTTGTTCGGCTTGGGCGATTTCTCGGGAGATGTCGAGATGAGATTGATAGATCTTGGCCAAGCCGCTATCGATGATTTCCTCGTGCAGCTTTTCTTGCTCCTTGAAACGGAACACTTTGCCGGCTTCTTCGTTGAGGACACTGGAGATGCTGTGGAAGGCGGCATAATGGAAATAGGGATCAAAGGCCGAAATCGCCTCCACCGGCATGTTGAATGCCTTGCCGAGCGCCAAGCCGGTCATCAGTCCTCCGAAGGAGTAGGGGCTGCCGTCGACGGCGACGACGATCTTCCCGCCGGTTATCGGCTGAACGTTCTTAATGATCAGCATGTCGGAATTGCGGATTCGGCGGACGACGCGCTCGGTATTGCTGCCGATGACGCTGTCTTTGACCGCTCCTACCCCGAGCCCTCCCATGATGACGAGATCGTATCCGTTGGTATTGATATCCTCGGCCAGCACCTTCCAGTTCCGCCCCTCGAGCGACCGTCGTTCGACTGGAAGATTGGCTTCGTTACATTTCTTATCGACGTAGTCGAGGTAAGAATCGGTGATGATTTGGAGACCGCGAGTGATCAGGGAGTCATGGATCTGGCGTTGCCGGTCGAGCTCCTTTTCATCATGGTATTCCTCCGGCAATCCGGCTTCCATCTGCTTGAAGCGCTTGTCATGCATTTTTGCTGCATAGACATGGCTTCCCACAATTTTCGAGCCGAAGATCTTGGCCAGCTGGACGCCGACATCCACCGCAGTATTGGAATGGTCGGAGTTATCGACCGGAATATAGATAGTCTTATACATTGGGGCGCCTCCTTAAGGCGCGAGTTAGGTTAGTTAGATAGAGGAAGAGGACTGTAAATTATCTGAAAAACCAAATGGTTGAAGTACTGTCCCACCCTCAAAAGAAAATAAATGATAGCACCGGCCCAAACCGGAATGCAAGGCGTTGCGGAAGCGGAAGATCGAAAGATATGGATTCAATACGGTGATTCAGATGCATTCGAAGAGAAATTACCCGGCTGAAGCTCTTGGCTCAGGTGTCTGTGTCTGTGAAGGGGATGGAACCGGCCGACGCGAGCGAAGGATTTCCTCAAGTGAGAGGAGCGCATCCCGCCCCGAATTGCCCTCAATACCCCGGCTGAGGTTTTGGTCGGCATAAGTGGAAGATTCAGAAGTTTGAGACAGAGATCCGGTCCATCGACGAGGATCACGGCTCCCTTGCTTCCGTTCCCAGGCCCGGAGACAGGCCTTCGCGATGATCTTGTTGAGGGGGGCAGGATTATAGAGCAACTTTCGGATACTCGTCGGGGTCAGCATCAAGGGATTGTAGCCGGCCGAGAGGTATCCCTCCTCCAACAGCCGCTGTTCCAAATCGGTGTTGGGCTGGATACCGAGGAAGAACATCAAGGGAAATACACGCCCTTCCCCGATTATTGAGGCCACCCTCTTGTAGGACTCAACGCTCTGCAGGAGACTCTCTTCCGTTTCTTTGGGACTGTTAAGCGAATAATTCAGGATCACCTTGCCCTTGAACCCGGCTTCCGCCAAATAACGACAGCCGTCATACAACCGTTCCAACTTGAATCCCATATGGAGATTATTCAGAACCTCTTGCGAGCCTGAGGTAATGGCTACTTCCAGATCGCCCACGCCCGATCGGACCATCAGTTTCGCGAGTTCCGGGGTAATCAGCGAAGTTCTGATGTAACCGGACCATTCGATCTCAAGTTTCTCGGCAACGATCCGCTCGAGGATCTCCGTGCATTGGGGATAGGCTTCCTTTCCCGTGATGAATTGGGCGTCGGTAAACCAGAATCGACGGGCGCCCCACTGATGGTAATGTTGGGAGATGTCCTTGACGACCATGTCAGGGGGCCGGTAGCGGACTCGCTTGCCTTCAATATACGGATAGAGACAGAAGGCGCAGTCGTAGGGGCAGCCTCGTTTTGACTGCACCCCGATTGATTCACCGACATATTCGCCGTACTGAGGAAAGATCGAAGTGAGGTAGGGCAAATCGACGGTCAGCGCGTCGAGCAGCGCCGGCGAACCCTGTCGGCCCTTCCGAACCTGGTTTCCTTCTTTGACAATGTACCGTTCATCCTCAATTGATCGGCCTTCGATGACCTTCAGTATGGCGTCCTCCCCTTCACCGAGGATGCCGATGGTTCCTTCCGGGAGCCTTTCGATCAATTGATCG
Organism: Nitrospira sp.; assembly: GCA_025934915.1. Taxonomy (GTDB): domain Bacteria; phylum Nitrospirota; class Nitrospiria; order Nitrospirales; family Nitrospiraceae; genus Nitrospira_D. Next base: position 5,573 of record JAICWG010000119.1, on the reverse strand, counting down.
GCGAAGGCCGTAAAAGCTCCCCCTCCGATCATGATCTGGGCTTTGGGGAACTCTTTGCGGATCAGCGCAGGGTACGACAGGATCGTATAGATGTGATTGTAGTAGCGGTAGAGCTGCTTGACACCCTCGACTGATGCCGCGATGCGCTTGAGGGGGTTACCGGCAAAGTAAAAATTGAAGGCATGCTCCAGCGACGTGTCGCCTTCATGGGGCGAAAAGATCTGAATATCGCGCCAAGAAAAGCAGACCAGGTCCGGTTTGAACTCCGTGGCTGCGTCGCGGATGGCCTGGCTTCGCTGTGGGACGGGAAACAGCGACAGATCGAGAATGCGCTGGCGTACGTCCGGTTTTCGTCGATGAATAAAGTCCGCCAAGTAGGTGATCCCAATGGGATAGACCTGCTTACAGGGGAGAAAAATATAGAGAATGGAATTCATAGTCTGAACTGATGGCTAATAGCGAATGGCATATAGTAGAAAAAGGATCCGTCTCTCCAAGCTTGCGCTATAGGCCATGAGCTAGAAGCTCTTCATTTGGTCGCGACATGGATTGCGACAATGCCGCCGCTGAGGTTCTTGTACGACACCTGACGAAATCCGGCATCGCGTAGGATCTGGCACAACCGCTCTTGGTCGGGAAACGTCCGGATTGATGCCGGAAGGTACTCATAGACGCCGGTGCGGTCGCGGGCGACCATGGTGCCGATCCAGGGCAGTAGTTTGAATGAATACCAATCGTAGAGCGTTCGTAACCAACCGAATATCGGACGCGAAAACTCCAGGCATACGAAGCGGCCGCCGGGTTTCATCACGCGACGAATCTCCCGCGCGGCTCCCGGCAAATCTCCGACGTTCCGCATGCAGAAACCGGTTGTGACGGCATCGAAGGTGTTGTCTCCAAATCCCAGTTGTTCCGCGCTTGCCTGCAGGCAGGTGATCTTGTCGGTGAGGCCCTTACCCCCGATCTTCTTGAAGCCCTCGGCCAGCATCGCATGAGTCAGGTCTGATGCGATCACGCGCCCCTGGGGTCCCATTCGAGACTCGACAAGGAGCGCAAGATCGCCTGTGCCGGATCCGACATCGAGCGCCGTCCCCCGTCCGACTGGAGTAATGAAGGAAGCGGTAATCTTTTTCCAATGGTAATGCAGACCGAAACTCAACAGCGTGTTGTTCAGGTCATAGACACGCGCAATGGCGGTGAACATCCGCTGCACGGCATCTTCGCGGGCCTGACCGGACCAAGTCGAGACGACCTTGGCGGGGGCCTGGGCGTCTTGGGTCAATGGAGAATGGTCGGTTTTCACCATGTGACGGTCGTAGCACCCCGTTCAAGGCGGTGTCAAGCTGTCCCCTTTGCGCGATGGGTGAAATGCGCGGCATTTCCGTTGCCCCACCAGGGTGGATTCGTTAGACTTCGACGCCGAAATGACCAAACTGACCCTCAATCAACTCTCCAGCCTGCTGCTCCGTGCCTGCGACGACTTGCGCGGGAACATGGATCTGTCCGAATACAAGGAATACATCTTCGGCATGCTCTTCCTCAAACGGATGAGCGATCTGTTCGATCAGGAGCGCGAGCAGTTGGCCAAGAGCCTCAAGTCGAGAGAGATGTCTGAGAGACAAATTGCGGCACAACTCATCAATCCGGACAAATACACCTTCTTTGTCCCGGAGATCGCTCATTGGTCGAAGATTCGCCATCTCAAGACCAATGTCGGCACGGGACTGAATAAGGCGCTTGAAGCGCTGGAAGACGCCAATATCGAACCGCTTCAGGACGTGCTCAAACACATCAATTTCAACCGCAAGATCGGGCAGCGGACGCTGGACGACGACACACTTGCAAACTTCGTCCAGAACTTCGAGAAGATTCCTCTGCGCGATGAGAACTTCGAGTTTCCCGACCTGCTCGGCGCCGCCTATGAGTATCTGATCAAGTTTTTCGCCGACTCGGCGGGAAAGAAAGCGGGCGAGTTCTATACGCCGGCCGTGTGGTGCGGACTCTCGTGGAGATCGTTGATCCCAAGCCCGGCATGAGTGTGTACGACCCGACCTGCGGCTCCGGCGGGATGCTTATTCAAACGCGTGACTACATCCGGGAATGCGGCGGCGATCCGAGGGATCTCTCGCTCTCCGGGCAGGAAAGCATCGGGACCACCTGGTCCATCTGCAAGATGAACATGCTCCTCCACGGCATTGCGCATGCCGATATCCGACAGGAAGACACGATCCGTCGTCCTCAACACAAGGACGAGAACAACGAACTGAAGCGCTACGACCGCGTCCTGGCCAATCCGCCCTTCAGCCAGAACTACATCAAGAAGGATATCGAGTACCCGGGACGCTTTGCCGTCTGGATGCCGGAGAAAGGCAAGAAAGCCGATCTCATGTTCGTCCAGCACATGCTGGCCGCGCTCAAGGCTGACGGGAAGATGGCGACCATCATGCCGCATGGTGTGCTGTTTCGGGGTGGCGAGGAACGAGAAGCACGAAACACTTCATCGAGCGTGGCTGGCTTGAAGCCGTCATCGGGCTCCCCGCTGGGCTGTTCTACGGCACCGGCATTCCTGCCTGCGTGCTGGTGATGAACAAGCAGGGTGCAAAAGACCGGAAGCACGTCTTCTTCATCAATGCGGATCGGGAATATCGCGAAGGGAAGGCTCAGAACTTTCTTCGTCCCGAGGACATCTCGAAGATCGTTCATGTGTATCGCGAGCGGAAGGACGTCGAAAGCTACGCCAGGCTTGTGCCGGTCAGTGAGATCGAAGCCGAAGACTTCAACTGCAACATCCGCCGCTATGTGGATAACGCGCCACCGCCGGAATCGCATGACGTCCGCGCGCACCTCCACGGCGGCGTGCCGGTCGTGGAGATCGATGCGCTCGAACGATTTTGGCAAAACTACCCCGGCTTGCGCGAGCGGGTCTTCGTGCTGCGAGAGAAGGATACGGCGTATTCAGATTTCGCTCCGGCCGTCACCGACCGGTGCGAGATTGCGGAGTTGATCAAGACCGATCCCGGTGTTGCCAAGGCGCATGCTGGTTTTGTGGAACAATTGGAATTGTGGTGGAAGGCGCAGCTCCCTCTCATCGAGGCTCTCGCGCCGACAAACGGCCAGAAAGGCAACGTCTATGAACTGCGGCGTACGTTGCTGTCCAGCATCACACAACACTTTTCCTCTCCCGCTGGGAGAGGGGAGGGCGAGGGGACTTCGTCCATCCTGAATGAGCATCAAGTCCGTGGTGCCTTGGCCAGCTACTTCGAGTTCTTCAAGCCGGAGTTCAAATCCATCGCCTTCAGCGGGTGGGGACCGGAGTTGATTCCTGACGATGAGATTTTGCAGAGCCAGTTCCCGGAGATTCTCGCCGAGATGGAACAGAAGCGGATCAGAATGGCCGAACTCAACGTGCTCTGTGCCGCCGCAGATGAAGAAGATTACGAGGACGGCCGCTTCCTCTATTGATTGCGCTCAATAAAGAGCGATACAAAGGCTTGGGGATTGGCAGTACCTTTCTCGAAGTCAATAAGCGCGATACAGAACGTTTTGAATTGCTCGTCGGTCCAGAAATGAGCAGCGCCGCATCGCCGAAATTCTTTCAACGGTGGACGAGGCGATTGAACGGACGGAGGCGCTGATTGCGAGTATCAGCAGATCAAAGCGAGGCTGATGCATGACCTCTTCACTCGCGGCGTCACGCCTGAGGGCGAGCTTCGCCCCACTTGCGATTCCAACCGTACCCGGTTTGGGTGGATGTCTAAAGATTGGAGAATAGGTTCACTCCTTGACGTTGCGGCTCGCGCTCCAGATCTTCTTTGCCGATCCGCATGCGCCGTGGCAGCGCGGCACCAACGAGAACACCAATGGCCTGCTGCGCCAGTATCTGCCCAAGAGTACAGATCTGTCCGGTTATACCCAGCGCGAGTTGAACGCTGTCGCCCAGCGATTGAACACGCGCCCAAGGAAATGTCTCGACTTTGCCATGCCCTTGGAAGCCTACGCCCAGTTGCGCCTCCATTCACCCGCCCATTCAAAGATCCGCTTCAGCACGACTTCTACGCGGAAATGTGTCGGATCGAAGGTTGGAGCACGCGTATGCTCCAGCAGAAGATCGATGGCATGCTCTAAGAGCGGACGGTGCTATCGAAGAATCCCGCGAAGGTGATTGCGCAGGAACTTAAAGCGCTGCGGGCTGAGGATAAGTTGACGCCCAATCTCGTGTTCAAAGATCCGTATGTGCTCGACTTTCTCGGCCTCCACGATACCTATTCGGAAAAAGATTTGGAAGCAGCACTCCTACGGGAAATCGAACAGTTCCTACTGGAGTTGGGTGCGGGCTTTGCCTTTGTCGAGCGGCAGAAGCGGGTTGTGGTGGATGGCGAGGATTTCTACATGGATCTGTTGTTTTACCATCGGCGGCTGCGTCGATTGGTATTGGTGGAGCTGAAGCTCGGCGCCTTTAAAACAGCAGACTTTGGACAGACGCAGCTCTATCTTCGGTGGCTGGATCGTTTCGAGCGCCAAGCTGGAGAAGCGCCACCGATCGGACTCATTCTGTGCGCCGATAAATCGAAAGAGCGCATTGAGTTGCTGGAATTAGAGCAGAGTGGTATCCGTGTCGCTCAGTATCTGACAGAGTTGCCGCCTAGAAAGGTGTTTCAGCAACGGTTTCATCAGGCGGTGGCTCAAGCCCGTGCAAGTTTGGAGCATCGCGGCGAAGAGCATGAAACGGAGCGGGAGAATCAATCCTCAAGAAGATGAAGCGAGAAAATCTTATCAAAGTTGAGGGCTACTCGTGGAGCTTTCTGGAGATTGTACAAAATGAATGAGAAGGACATGGGTTAAACAATGTTTTACACAAAGCAAGGGTACCCATACCATAATCCCTTTAATTTCCAACTGCAAGCTGTAACGTCCAAAGCTTTACGCTACTCCACCGCACTCGAACCGGCACACCCTCTGCTCTGGCCTAGGTTGAGACTCCCTTTCCTTTGCACCACGACATCAAGAAGTGATCTCATAGTAGCCCTTGAACTTGACATTCCCCGTAGCTCGCTACGGGGTTGGCCTCTCCTTCCGAGAAGTCTTCGGAATTGAGTTCTGTGATACCCCGCAGCTTGCTGCGGGGAGCTTCATTCCTTTCGTGTGCTTATCGTTTCCTGAGGAAAGATCCTCCAGGGATAGAGCACTCGACTTGATCGAACCATCTTAATGAAGTTAGTACGTATCACAACCGGGAGAGCCGCCACGTACAGCCCAAGCGAGCCCTGATGTCCCTGCACCGGTGTTCGCATCCGTTACCAGGATCGGCGCACTACCCCCGCCCACGAAGTTAAAGAACACTGCGATAGCAAAACCCGGTTGATCAGCGAAAAGCGTTGCTGACCAGTATGAAGCGGGCTGCACATTTAGGAATGGGTGACCTGGTAGGAGCCTTGGAGAGTTACTTGTTACGCTGGGGTCGATCAAACTGGCGAGTTCATAGAATGCCGGAAGTCGCCACCCGCCACGTCCACCGACCGCCTTCTGAGCACAGAATAGACGCGCATTCGACCATGCCATATTTTCCGTGCTCG
>JAICWG010000103.1 GCA_025934915.1 Nitrospira sp. | reverse complement strand
GCCACGATAGGGGAACGGGCAAACTGGCAGACCGTCGAACGGTATGTGCAGCGGCAAGGGCAGCCTCACGACGATCTCCGGCAGCTCCGAATGTTTTAGTTCTGTGATACCCCGCAGCTTGCTGCGGGGAGCTTCATTGTGAAGCAAGTGGTGGTGACCCTGGATTCCTGCTTCTCTGGGCAAGGTGGACGCTCCGTCATGATGGAAGGAGTCCGACCGGCTGTCGCCAAGATCGAGGACCCGGTGCTGGCCTCACGACATCTGGCGGTGCTGGCGGCTGCAGAGAACACCCAGATCAGTACAGTCTTCAAGGCCAAACTGCACGGGCTCTTCACCTATTACTGGCTCAAAGCATTGCTGGATGGCCAGCAAGATCTGGCCGCCATTTATGACTATGTGGGCCCCAAAGTCGAGGACGAGGCCAAGCTCCAGAACGTGCAACAGTCGCCCAGTTTGCGGCCAGGGCCGGCACAGATCCGTGGGAAGTTTGCGCTGTGGGACAAACAACAATGAGGGAGGGTTTGTGGGTCTCGTCCCGGTCCTCCAACTGACGGTGCTGACAATGGCGTTTGGTGCTCTTTCAGAGACGGCAATGGCCATCCATGGTGCCGACTGCATCTGGGCAGAAGGCATGGGGGTGGTGTCCGGTGATCTGCTCAAGCCTCAAGAGGCCAAACTGCTGGCGTTGCGTCAGGCCCGGGCGCAGGCCATTGAGCAGGCCGTGGGCATAGAGGTGCGCGCAGAAACGCTTGTGCGGGATTTTATGGTAGCGAGTGACTTCATTAAGACGCTGACGAAGGGCTATGTGCAGTCGGAACAGGTGGTGCGTTGGGACCAGGAACGATATCAGAAGAAAGCGAACGAAGCGTCGATTCCGATCTATCGCGTGACGTTGAGGGTCTGTGTGCGGCCCCTTGCCACTCTCCATGATCCTGGCTTCACAGTGACGGCGACGGTGAACAAGGTGACCTTTGCCCCCGGCGAGAAGGCGAGGCTCGACGTGACGAGTACGCGACAGGCTGAGATCATGGTCTTCAACTTGACGGCGGATGATCGTGTGCGACCCTACGACCGCCTACCCTGGATGGGCTTGCCCTTACGACTGGAGGCGTCAGAGCACGGGACGTTTCCCCCGACCGGCGTGGCTCTGGTAATGGAATTGCCGCCCGGTTATCCGCACACGTCCGAGGCTTTTATCCTCGTGGCGACAAAACAGGCAGATCACGTCGTATTGCCGTTGCCGGTCGGGACCGAGGGGACCGTCTCCTTGCCGGAGTTCTATGCGACGCTGGCGACCGTGGAGGCGGATGTCGTGGAAACGATTGTGCCTTATTCTATTATCGGCAGGTGAATCATGCAGACCGCATGCAGAGCAATACCAGTAATACCATGGATGCGTGCCTTGCGTGCCACTGCACTGCTACTGGCGCTTGTGCTGGGGGTAGAACTGACCCTTCCGGTCGGTGGGTCTGCTCAGCCGACCCAGACCCCGGTATCTACGCCAGTGGCGAGCCAGGGGCATCAGGAGCTCCCGCCGATGCAAGAGGTGGAGGTCATTCAAGAGCGCAAGCCCTATTACAAGAAATGGTGGTTCTGGGCGATCGTGGGAGTTGTGGTGGCAGGGGCCGCCGCTGGGGCGGCGGCCGCGATGAGCGGCGGCAGTAGCTCCGCGCCTGCCGGACCAGGCAATGTCAAGGCGACGTGGTAGAGCCGTGATGAGTGATAAATATGAAACTCCAAGAGTCACTGCTCATGAGGGAGAGAGTATGAACAACTGTCGTTTAGAACGCCGTGCCTCGCTTCTGAAGCCACACCTCATTCTCGTGGTACTGGCCTCGTTGGCAATCGGCAGCTGTTCGGGCGAGCAGCAACCCACGACAAACGGTCTCGACTCGACACATGGTGATATTGCAGTGAGTGTGCAATTTCCACAGCAAGAACCATCCTCCGCCTCTTCACAACCTAGTTCTTTGTTGGCGGCTCTTGGAGCGCCAACGATCAATTGTACCAATCTTGGGATCGGTGTGATGCGTGTCGACGTAATAAATGCCTCTGATCTCCTAGTCGCCAGCGCGAGCTTTAGTTGTGAGTCAGGCGAAGGAACAGTGACCGGGGTACCCGTGAGTGGGGGCTATAAGGTGGTCGTAAATGGTTCTCCCACCCTTGGAGGAGCAGCGTCTTATCAAGGCTCGCAAAACAATATAACGGTTTCGTCCACAGAAACTACCACTATGGCTGTTACCGTCAACAAACGTTTTACCAGCCTTTCGTTTCAACCAACTGATCTCACAATACGTTCCGGACAAAAAGTCAATATGGCGCAGGTGTTAGGAAACATGTCGCCCGGCCAAGAATCCATCGCGTTCGACACCATCGCCTTCTCGAGCGACGCTCCGAACATCGCGTCAGTAGAAGGGGGAGGACTCATCACCGGCATCAGCTCTGGTCTGACTCCGGCAAACATCACGGCGAGCTATGGGGGAGCAATGGGAACCATTGGGGTTATCGTAGTAGCCGGTGGTAGAGGTCTTTCTGCCCCTTTTGAACTCGCTCTTGTATCGTCGTCATCTTCCCTAATCACGACGGTGGCCGGCCAATCGGCTACCTTCGCACTTAAGGCCTTGTCACCCTTCTCATCGTCTCCAGTCGACCTGACGGGCGACTGTCCCAACAACTTCGACTGCAATCTCAGTACGAGCACCGTTCAACCGACGACAGCTGGCGCTTCCTTTGACCTTACGATCACGGCGAATGCATCTGTTCTTCCAGGGATTCAGGTTCTGTCGGTTATAGGCACGCAATCAGGCAGCCCGTTCAGGAAGACCATTCATCTAGGCGTGAATATCCTCCCTCCAAGCGGAGCACTGCCCGGAAGCAACAGTGGGGTCTTACTGACTGTTTCTCCGCTGTTGAACTTTGCCTCTACGGCCGGCTCTACCGCGACATATACATTCACCGCCAAATCTCAGGGCGGTAGTTCGAGCCAAGTAGGACTGACTCTCGCGGGTTGTCCTCCACAGACAACTTGCACGATTCCTTCGACTATCACAGCCACCCCTGCAGGGGGCACTGCCCAACTGGTAGTCACAACGAGTAAAAATTCCCCCCTTGGCAGCGTGCCACTTACCTTATCCGCATCCGCGGGAAGCGCGTCTGCTCCAGTTTTATTAAGTATCGAGGACAGCGCTCCTGGTGCGTTTATCTCCGCGACTGCGTCAGGACACCTTCGGTTTGGCCACACTGCCACGCAATTGACGACGGGCAATCACACGGGTGAGGTGCTCGTTGTGGGAGGGCAAGATCAAAGTAACCAACCTCTTGCCTCTGTACAATTGTTTAATCCAAACACAGGAACCTGGGCGGACGAATTGCCGCTACCTTTCTCAGTCGGGCGTGCCGGCCATACGGCTACTCTGCTGGATGACGGCAGAGTTTTAATCGCAGGCGGAACAACTGCCTCTACCTCAGGCGGCACAACGCCAGCGGCCACAGAAACCTGTTTGGTCTACGATCCGAATCGACCACAGAGATGGTTTACGAACTGTCGAGCCATGAACTCCGCCCGTAGAGGGCACCAGGCAATAAAGCTCGTGGGTGGTTCAAGAAGCGGCCAAATCCTGGTGGCAGGCGGAGAAGTATCGACTTCCACTACCACGGAAGTGTTTGACATCAAAGGAAGCCCCTCCTCTTCTTTTCTGGGATTATGGACTTCCATTGCGGGCCCGAGTCCCGTGAGCCTTACCGCATTGGAGGCTGGTCGGACGCTAGCGGTGACTATTTCACCTCCGGGGACAGCGGCTCAAGTCTATGATCCAGGTCTTAATGCTTGGGGTAGCAATAGTACGGTTACTACGCAGCTGGTTTTGCTCACTTCTCGTGCAACATCCCTAACATCCCCTCCTACGGGAAAAGTGCTCGTGACGGGCGGGGGGATCCTAGCGGCTTTTTGAGTACATTTCGCGATGCTTTCGTCTATGATCCAAGCTCTAATAGTTGGACAGTGACCGGTCCAATGAATTTCTCTCGATTGCGTCACTCTTCGACGTTGTTGGCCAATGGCAAGATTTTGGTGGCTGGAGGTGCATTTAAATCGATGCAGCCGGGTCCACCACAAGATAGCACCAATTCGACCACGTCGGCAGAGCTCTTCGACCCCGGTTTAGGCATCTGGCAACCAACAAGGAATTCTCTGAACACTCCGCGGCAGGGGCACATGGCCACCCTCCTGCCAAATGGACAAGTATTGATCCTGGGAGGGCAGAACGTCGCGCACACTGAGTTTACAGGCTCAAGTAGTCTAGTTCTAGACTCCCCAGAGCTCTTTGATCCACAATAATAAATTGGGCTGGTTGCATGCAGTTGGGGAGATGAAAAGGGGTCGCCCATCTCGAAGGCTCCGGTCAAATGGGAATAATGCTGTAGAAAAGACTCCCGGCACATCTGGTATCCTCGTGGCGACGAAACAGGCGGATCACGTCGTGCTGCCGGTGCGCGGTGGGGACCGCCCAGTGCTCCATTCCCGTGAAGGTCATCGAACTGACCAGCGTGACCGCCATCGCCGCTGGCGGCGGCCACAGCTCCCCGCGCTTGACCAATGGCACCGTATCCTGCTGGGGAGATAACCTGGACGGTCAGCTGGGGAACGGTGTGACTCTCTCGAGCCGTCGGCCTGTCAAAGTAGTTGGGATTCCGTAAGGGGAGGCGCCCGGCTGGTCCTCCCGAACCTTTATATTCCGCATGGGATCACTCATGAAATGGAGGTCACTTGAGCTGGTCCGGGTTTCATGGACACCAGGTTAAGATCCATCGATCCGTCGATCGAACTCCAGCGAGCTTTGTGAAACCGCTGTGGGAGATGATCGGGCCGCTCGTGGGCTTGCCGGCATCGCGGTCAAGGCCGGTGCACGCAGCGCATTGGCCAGTCTGTGGTTGATCGACCACGAAGCGACTTCTCAATTGGTTCACGAATTTTACAGACAGCTGCAGGATCTACGATCTCGAAGGCGCTCGCACTTCAATGAGCCCAACAGAAGATCTCCAGTGAGCCCATTCGCGATCATCCGAGTTATTGGGCGTCGTTCCTGCCATCATTGACTGGCTTTGATGGAACGACATAGCATCCTCGGGGGGGATGGAGGGGATCGGTCGTCGGAGGTCGTTCCGGGAGCTTGAGTTTAAGGAAGGGGGCGATGCGTTGGAGGCTCTTTCTATACTCCGCAACCGTTCGACTCTCGGTGTTCAGTTCCACCGAAGAAGCTGCCGCCACCACTTTAATGCCCCGCAGCCGGCCTAAGTACTTTCGACTATCACCGGTTGCGCTGGCTTCATCCACTGCGGCTTCAAATGGTTGGGCTCCCGTGATGGCCTTGATGGTTTCTGCGCCATAGGGTTCGTTGATGACGTACTGCTCGGGGCTTGTCTCATCGCCGAACGAATAGGTTTTCCCGCCGGCAATAAAGGCCTGGCCTCGGTATAGATTCGGCACGAGATGTGTGACAGTCCCATCGGCTTGGAAATAGTCCAGCTTGAGATAGGCATCCCGCTCGGACTGCACATACACAATGAGTTTCTCACCCTCGGTGAAATGCCCGTCAGGTTTGTTCGTCCAGATCTTCAGGCCGAACTTCGGCTGAGTTGGAACGAGCGTGGTCCGAGCCTCCTGAACGATTTCTTTCGCCGCAATTCTCTGCTTAATCATATCTTCGACGGAAATCGGCGAGATTTTGGCTCGGAGAGTGATGCAAAGCTCCTGAGATTTGCGCTCCTCCTTCTCGACAGTGACCTCCTGCAACATCGCGGCGCTGGTCGTTTGGATGATGTCTTCTTCCAGCTGAAAGTTCTTGATCTGAGAAGATGATTTCACGAACACTCCATGACTTCGAACAGCGTCCTCCTGTGCCTTTATCATGGCGTCGCGTCTGGCTTAGGCGGGTGTCTGGTCGTCGCCGAATTCATAGCACGCATGACCCCGAACGGTTTCTAAACTCTTTACCCCCTCCGCGTAGGCGACGCTAGACAAGCCGACCAACATAGGATGGCCGAACAACGTGAGTAATCCAGACAGTATGGCGATGAAATATCTGGCATGCATGGCAGCTCTCGTGCCCTGGCGTTAAGGGTGATGTTGGTCGAGGATGACCAAGACCTTGGCCTGCTTCAAGAGCTTGAAGTAGCTTGGTACGCCATGAAGGGTCTGGGCATCTGCATCACTGATGTACAGATCCGCGCCTTCTGCCCGTAACGCCTTAATCGTCAGAGGGGTGTTGGTGACAAGGGGATTCGATTGTGCGCTCGCAAGATCTGGTTCATAGAGGACAATTCCATGCTTTATGGTGGCTTGTTGATCGACGTAGGCGACCGAATACACCTCCTCGCCTTGCTGATTCAGCAATCGGGGGGCCAGAGCCGGATGGACGCTTAGTCCCTTGGCATCCACCACGAGCCCCGTATAAGGTTTTAATGGACTAGTGGTCTTCTTTTGATATCGGCTCAGAGGAACAGTTTTGGGATCCACCTGTGGGATGACCAGCTTGGAGAACTCTCTGCCCAGCGTCATCTCCACTGTGGTCTCAACCGATCCATCCGGCATTTCTTGTTCTTTGATGAGTCGAGCCCCCTTCACAAAACCATCGACGTGTGTCCGTACCTCATCGTTCGTGGTGACATAGTTGCTGACCGTAGTTGTCGAATCGACATGGATACCCTTCACGACTTCCAAGAGGTTACGCAGAGCCACGCTCCATGCCGCCTTGCGAGTCATTTCCTTGGCCTGCAGAGGGCTTGCGGAATCCTTAGGGGGAATTCCGATTCCACGAGCCGTGGCGATTCCTGTCGTCCAATCGATCTTGCCGTCCGGTGTCGTCGAGATCAAATGTCCTGATTCACTGGATACAAATCCCGGTGTTGCCGCTAATAAGAGGATAAGCGCATATAGTATGGGTCGTACCATCATAATTCGTGGACGCATATCTCTCATAGACGCCTCCATTAGGATCGCTATCTTTGTTACCGCGTTCGTCCTGCTTGTTGTTCGCGATGCCGATAAACTACCGCCAGAAAGATACGGTTTGGTTGTATCACGATCATGCGGACCCCTTATTCAGCATTGAGTATGATCAATGAGGGGAAGAAGCGTCCTCATTCTACTGTGTTCGGGCAAACACGTCTATTGCGAAGAAGACGCATGGAGGGTCGGTGGATCTGAATGCAGACAGTATCGATTGGTACGGCTCTCCGGTATGGCTCAGCCCCTTGACCTGGTAATTCTTCAAAGCGTAAGCTGATAGTAACTTTTCATTACCGCCTCATTCTGGAGGTGGTGCTCATGGTTCTCCGTGGAGCACAGTTCCAACGGTCTGGACCTGCCGGGTGTACGTTCCTCACCAGACGGGCCCTCTCCTCGTACCGTGCCGCGTTCGCGCAAGGACGGTTCGGTGTCGTTCGCATGCACCAAGAAAGCCGGACGACGTTCAGACGTCTGATGCGATTCCACGGCGGAGATCAGTATTCGCAATCTCACGAAGGACTCGCGTCGCATGGCGCGAGCGGGGTGACCTATGTCATGGGCATATTGGGGAATCGTCATCGGCCTCGCAACTTTGGTGGTGATGCTGATTACGTGCATACGCATACTCTCTTCCAATGACGACGAGGACCAACAGACATCTAGGTACGATGTCGGCGGACCGGGTGACGTGCATCCAGACCACTCAATCATCACCAAACGAGCTGCATAACGCCTTGGTGTTGATTCGATCCGTGGGCAAAAGGGGGAGTCCTGGTGAAACTGTAAAACTCGGAATGATGGGTGTGCGCTCATGACCAATCGCTGGATCGTTCTAAACTTTAACGAGGGGAGGTCGCTATGGGGCCGACGAAGGCGATCGTGAAAGAACATGCGCTCTACGAGGCGTTAGGAGGCAAGTTAATCAAAGACGGTTTCACGAATCGGCAGGACCTTGAAACATACGTCAACCATCATTATCTCGTCCTGCCGGTCGTCGATAAACAAGGGCGGCCCTGGCTACTCGATGGAAAACCGGTCTACTGCCTTCGTGGAACCCAATACGAAACGGTGAATGATGAGAGGGTCCACCTTGCCCGCTGTCCGGATTGCGGAGGCATGGGGATTCGAGCCGATGAATTTGTCGTCGAATCAGACTGCATCCACTGCACGGCCTGCGGACATGAATTCGATGCCAGGTTGGAAATGATGGAGACGTAGAGCGTTCAGTACAAGATGGAAGGGAGAAAGGAACCGGCAGGTTTCTGATACAGCCCGAGACTCATGAGCGTCATAGGTTGGACTATTCGTAGACCGTGATTCAAGCACCACTGCAATAATTCCATGTTTCTGGTCGGCAGCAAGAATCCTAGTCCTGTAAAGGTCGGCGCAGCGCCGACTAATGCCTTAATCTCCTCGTTCGTCAGGCCGACTGCATGGCCAAAGAAACCAAGACCTGTGGCATAGCCGGTAATCCGACTGTTGTGCTCAACGACTGTTGCAGTTCCATCGTCAATGGCATGCGCAATCTCGCCGTGGCGGTCATGTCCATGCACGCTGCGGCACAATGCATCGCACACCGCAAGATCGTGTACGATCGCTTTGCGTACATGATAACCGTTCAGCGCTAACTTAAGGGGCGGTCCCTGTAGGATTGACAGAGGCTCTCGCGCCTGGAACCCGAGTTTGGAGTACAGGGAAAGCGAGCGATTATGGTACGCAGCCTGGACCAGTCGGACTCCCATCTGACGGCGAGCGTTGGCACGGGTCAGCACGAATTCCATCAACTTGCGCCCAATACCGGCGTTCTGAGCGGTCGAAACGACGGTGATCGGACCTACCCCTGCGATGGGATCGCCTTCCCAGAGAAAGTTGCTGCCGACGACTTGACCGTCAAGCTCAGCGACAACTGAATACACATCGGGACGCGTCAATATCTTTGAGAGAAGTCCCACTGCTCTATCGGCAGATGGAAAATCCGGCGGGAAGCCATGCTGCTCGGCAATCGCCTTGAATGCCTCGTAGCCGATTCGTCCACACGCCTCGGCATCCCGCACCGTACCTGGTCTGAGCGTCGGCTCCATGGGTTTGTCCTTACCGAATGACATTACCGTTGCACGGAGAGGCCAGTCAATCGGCAGAGCATGACGTAAGGCTTTCCAAGAAACTGGAGGACCATTGGGCAGGAAAGTAGCTGCTGTACAGCTCTGTCTTGGCCCGCACCGCATTGAGTACGGCATAGCGGCAGAACTCCAGCAGGTAGCTCCCAGTCCACCACGATCGCCTTGAAACAGCCTTGCAGCACGTGGCCGCCCCGACTGTGACGGCGGTTGAACGCTTGGGTGTAGACGCCGTTGATCTGGCGCATAAGAGATTTGCGTTGGTGCTCCACAAGCAGATGAAAACTGAATGAGACATAGAGCCCTGGTAAACATAACACACCTATCCCCTGAACAATACAGGGAACGAGCAGCCTTGTATTAACAAGGAAGTTTCGGTAGGGTAGAAGAAAGGTTTACCAGGGCTAAGGTCTCCTATGATTGTTGAAAGCAGATGGATGGTATGGCCATGACAGCAGGCTCGCCAGCGGCATTGGGGCATGCCGACGCGACGGATTGGGTCGCGCCGTTTCTGGAGGAGTGTGCACAGACGCTGGCGGCCGAGACTGTGGCGACGTACCGACGCAAGCTCGACCATTTTCTCGCGTGGTGGACGACGACCCAGCCGGACCTTCCGTGGGGTTTCAAGCTAGCCCAGCAGTATGCCCAATCCCTGGAGACCACCTTGGGGTCGAGTCGGACGCGCAGCCTGCATCTCTCGGTGTTGCGCCGCTGGGGGCGCTATCTGCGAGAGCGTGGTCGTGTGAGCGGCAGTCCGTGGGATCGGATTGTGGGGCCGCGCCTTCCCGTCTGGTTGTCGACGGGATGGCTCCAGCTCCACGAAGTAAAGCTGCTGCTGCGCAGTTTCGACCGCACACGCCTGAGCCAGCTGCGCGATGCCGTGATTGTGCGCATCATGCTGAAGACCGGGGCGCGAGAAGCCGAACTCGCGCAGGCCAAGATCCAGGATCTCCATCCCGCCGGCACGGAGGCCTGGTTATTCTTACACAGTAAAGGCAAGCGGAAGGACGAACCGGTCCTCCTCGTGACCAATGTGAAGCAGGAGTTGGAGACCTACCTCCTGCGGCGATTCCCGAATGGGCAGTTTCCATCCGACGCGCCGCTCTCCACCACGGTCTATGATGAGGAAGAGCGACCGATTCCGACGCGCGAAATGCGGCGACGGATCACGACCGCCCTTCAGCGCGTCGGGGTGCGGCGTCCCGGCATTACCCCGCTCTCGCTGCGCTTAACTGCCGGCAAGCAGGCACTGGCCAAACAGGCGCCCCTTGCGGCAGTGCAGGAGATGATGCGGCATGAAGACATCAAGACGACGAAGCGTTTAGCCGATCAAGAGCATCGGAAGTCTACAGCCGCCGAGCGGTTCCTCACCCATTATTAGTCCGCACGTCTCAACACCCCTCGTACTCACGATCCTGCCAGGTTTGCTGAACCTCCGATCCTCTCCATCAAGAACAACGCGAGCAGGCTTGGCGTATCCTCCTCGCTATTTTTGAAGTTGCGCAAGCCCCGAAGATGGCCTTATCCGGTAGGTTCACTTGGGACATGTAGGTAAAGAGGTAGGGGCTTGGGAATGCATGTGGCGTCAGCTATTCTCACATTGAGACCACCAACATGAACTGTGTATGGTACATAAATTCATGAGAGCTACTCTGATGCCACTGACCACATACAATCACGTTTCCATTCCCTCTTTTATGTACGGCACAGCGTGGAAGAAGGAAGCGACAACAAAGCTGGTGCTGCAAGCGGTGGAGGCCGGATTCACCGCGATCGATACGGCCAATCAATTGGTCCATTACGATGAAGCGAGGGTAGGGGAGGCGCTCCTACAATTAGCGAAGCAGGGCATCGCCCGCGAGGAACTTTTTCTACAAACGAAGTTCACCCCCATCAATGGCCAAGACCATCGTCTCCCCTACGATGCGAGCGCGGCTATCACCACACAGGTGCAGCAATCTTTCGCCAGTTCATTGGAGCACCTCCATACGGATTATCTCGATTCGTACGTGCTGCACGGCCCCTATTCGCGGCGCGGTTTAGGAACTGAGGACTGGGAAGTTTGGACTGCGATTGAGTCCCTCTATGATGCCGGCAAGACAAGGATGATCGGAATCAGCAACGTCACGGCCGATCAACTGACCTTGCTCTGCATGAAAGCCACGCACAAGCCGATGGTGGTGCAGAACCGCTGCTATGCGGCCTTCGGTTGGGACAAAGAGGTGAGGGAGATTTGCCGGACGCAGCACATCATTTATCAAGGCTTCTCGCTCCTGACGGCAAATCGCGACGTGTTCATCAATCCTGAAATCCGAGCCATAGCGGCGCGATATGAGATTGCTCTGGCCCAACTCATTTTCCGCTTTGCGATGCAAGTCGACATGCTGCCTTTGACCGGCACGACGAATCCTCAGCATATGAAAGAAGACCTGCAATCGGATCAATTTACCTTACTCTCGGAGGAAGTTCGTCAGATCGAAACCATCGGCCTGTAGCGACTATCGGTAAGGTCCTCATCAAACAGTGGGAAGTTGGAAGCACAACGTGGAAGCAAAGGTTACAGATCTTGAGCAACCCTGACTCATCTCGACCAATCATCTAAAGCCATCCATCAACATCTGGGGTTGCGTCGTAGACAAGGCACCCCCATTCTCCCCGCACTATAGAGAGACCCGACGCCTTGGCATGGAGTCGGATCACCCTCGGAACCGCCAGGTACTCTTACTAGGACCGAAAGCGCCTAGGCAACAATCAGGGCCGAACTCCTCTTTGTTTTCTCTTGTTTTTTGAGCATAATCTACCTTCGTCCGAGGTGCTTTCGGTTTGCAGCGGGGCCGACGAGAAGTCCTCCGCCCGCTGGAACTGCGCGTAACGCTATCGCAAAGGTATGCATGAAGATGCCGGAGCACTTTCCTGGGCTTCCGTCCAATGCGATCATCCCCCCACATGTGATCAATAGGAGTGACAACAGGCGCATCTCCATCCACAGCTCGACGGTGATGAGCGCTGTGATCGCCGCCCTCTTCACCGCCGTCTTTTTGTTGGATGTCTTTACGCCGTTGGGGCTGCCTGTCCCTGTCCTCTATATCGTACCCCTGGCGCTGATGTCCTTGTTGCGGCGCCGCGAGGCTCCATACTGGCTCGCCGGGGCATCTTCCACCGCGACGTTAGTCGACTACCTCCTCGACCCTTCGCTCACCGGCGTCCCAAGCTGGCTACCGCTCAGTAATCGTGTGATGTGCCTGGCCCTGTTCTGGGTCGCGGCGGCGGTTATTAGACGACAGCAGGACCAGGTCGACCATCTGATCCATGTGGCAGCCCTCGAGGCGGAGAACCTCGCCCATCTCGCGAAGCAGCAGGTCCTCCAGAGACAAGCGGACGAGATTCAAGATCTGTACAACCAGGCACCTTGCGGATACCACTCTTTGGATGCCACGGGTCGGTACGTCGAAGTCAACGATACAGAACTGCAATGGCTTGGATACCGGCGTGAGGATATTGTCGGACAAAACCGCTTCCGCGATCTTTTGTCTCTTCAGAGCGCCCGCCGGTTCGATGAAGTATTCTCACGCTTCGTGGCTCAGGGATCCATCCATGACCTGGAACTGGACCTCGTGCGAAAAGACGGCTCACTCTTGCCCGTCTCGTTGTGCGCGACGGCGATCCGAGATTCGGAGGGCCATTACATCGCCAGCCGATCCACGATTGTCGATATCACCGAGCGCCGCCGCACGGAAGAGGTGTTGCGCCAGGCTCACGAGGCGCTGGAGACCCAGGTCCTGGATCGGACGGTCGAGCTGGCCGGCGCCAACCGCTGCTTGGAAGAACAACTCGAAGAAAGCCGACGGACGGAACAGGCATTGCGGGTGAGTGAGGGCCACTTCCGCCTCATGGCTGATCAAGCGCCCTCCCTGATTTGGACCAGCGACCGCACCAAAGCCTGCACCTGGGTCAACAAGCGGTGGCTCGAATTCGTCGGCCGGCGCATGGAACAGGAAGTCGGAAACGGGTGGGTCGACAACCTCCATCCGGAGGACGTGGCTCGATGCCTTAGCGTCTATACCGACTACTTCGACGCGCGACGCAGATTCACGCTGGAATATCGCCTTCGGCGCCACGACGGAACCTGGCGCTGGATCCTCGACCACGGCATCCCCCGCTACGAGGGAGACGGCTCCTTCGCCGGCTATATGGGCTCCTGCATCGATATTCAGCGCGCCGAGGAGCTGCAGAGCCACCTGGCGGCGATTGTGGAGTCTTCGAGCGACGCCATTGTCAGCGCCTCCCTGGATGGAACCGTCCGCACCTGGAATGAGGGCGCGCAACGAATGTTCGGCTACGGCGCAGACGAAATGGTGGACCGATCCATTCGCACCATCATTCCAGCCGACCGCCATGCGGAGAAAACTGATCTGTTCGAACGAGTGGCAAGAGGCGAACGCATCGAGCATTACGAAACCATTCGCATCACAAAAGACCGGACGGCGCTCCACGTCTCCCTCAGCGCCTCAGCGATCCGCGACATGAAGGGAAACGTGATCGGCATCGCCAAGATCGTGCGCGATATCACCGCTCGGAAACGAACTGAAGCCGCTCTGAGTCAGAAAAGTCAGTTGATCGAACTTTCCCATGAACCGATTTTTACATGGACAGTCGAGAGCGGCATTATCGAGTGGAATCGAGGCTGCGAGCAGCTCTACGGTTTTACAAAGACCGAAGCCGTGAACCGGCAATCCCATGAGTTGCTGAGTACGGTGTTTCCGGAGTCGCTCGACGACATCATGAGGAAAGTGAGGCTTTCGGGCGAGTGGACTGGAGAGTTGCTCCAGCGAACGAAGGATCACCGGGAGGTGATCGTCGAAAGCCAATGGAGCTGCCTCGACCAGGACGGCCGTCGCATCGTGCTCGAAACCAACCGGGATATCACCGAGCGCAAGAAGGTCGAGACGGTCCTCATCAACAAGAATAAGGATCTCGAAACGCTCTTGTACGTGACGTCCCACGACTTGAAAGAACCTCTCAGGGCCATCGAGAGTTTCTCTCAACTCGTGTTGGAACGCTATGCGGATCGGATCGACGCGAGCGGCAGTGATTACCTCCGGCGCATCGTGCGGGCGACACAGCGGCTGGACCGCCTCTTAAACGATATTCTGGAGCTCTCGCGGGCCCAACGGATGCTTCCGCTGATGGAAGAAGTGGAGGCCGAAGCGCTGGTGATAGAGGCATTGACCCGACTGGACAACCGCATCAAAGAGACCGGCGCGACGGTCCAAATTATTTCCCCTCTACCGCGATTGCGCGTGAATCGGATGTGGGTCACGCAAGGCCTGTACAACCTGCTCGAGAACGCGATGAAGTTCACCCGCGACGGCTACACGCCGGATATTGAGATCGCTTCGTACGAGGTCCCCGCTTCCGCAACTTCCTTCGCCGGAGTCGTGGTGAAGGACCGAGGTCCCGGGGTCCCGACTCGGCATGCCGAACGGATTTTCATGCTGTTTCAACGGGCGGTGGGACGAGATGTGGAAGGAACCGGCGCCGGCCTCACCATCGTGCGCCAGGTGACCGAACGCCACGGCGGTCAAGCGTGGGTCCAGCCACGCACCGGCGGCGGATCGGAATTCGTGATGACTTTCGCTCATTCGACGCACAATGGCAATGGAGGGATATCGTCGACATGAATTCGGACATGAATCCGATCGATATTCTCGTGGTGGAGGACAATGGCGACGACGTCGTCCTCATTCAGGCAGCCTTCTCGGAAGGCAAGGTGATCAACCGACTTGCCTTTGTGCGTGATGGGGAGGAGGCCATGGACTACCTGCGCAAGCAGGGTGCCTATGTCACCGCCCGCACGCCCGGCATGGTTCTGTTGGATATCAACATGCCGAAGAAAAACGGCTTTGAGGTGTTGGCCGACATCAAAGCAGATTCGCGATTACGTGCCCTCCCGGTCGTCATGTTGACCGTCAGCGATCGGGAGGAAGACATCGTCCGATCGTTCGAGCAAGGCGCCTGTTCGTACATTCGAAAACCCGTCAGTTTGACGCGATTCATCGCTGTCGTGAAGCAGTTCGAACTGTATTGGAGTCTCGTCTCGAAAGTCCCCAACCTCAACAGGTGATCGATGCGTGTACTGTTGATCGAAGACAATGAAGACGATGCGATCTTGATCCGGGATGCCCTGTCACGGCAGAGCAGCGAGCCGGTCACCGTGGAGTGGGCGGACCGACTCGATACGGGATTGGCGCAACTGACCAGCGGCCCCTTCGACGCCGTCCTGGCCGATCTGTCCCTTCCCGACAATCACGGCCTGGACATCGTGAGTACGCTGCGCCGGCACAGGCGCGACGCTCCTGTGATCGTCCTGACGGGACTGGACGACGAAGCCGTCGCCGAGCAGGCGCTCCGGCATGGAGCCCAGGACTATTGGGTCAAGTCGCGATTGAGTCCCGACAGCCTCACGCGCGCCATCCGATATGCCATTGAGCGGCATCAGGCCGAGCTGGCTCTCCGCCGGAGCGAAGAACGCTTTCACTTGGCCTGTCGCGCCACCAGGGATGCCATCTGGGATTGGGACATCGACATGGATACATTGACCTGGAACGAGACGTACCGGTCGGTCTTCGGACATAGTCTCCCCGAAAAGGACAATCGGATGGCGACCTGGCCGGAACG
>JAICWG010000151.1 GCA_025934915.1 Nitrospira sp. | reverse complement strand
TTCCTCGCGCCCTATTCCCCCGACCTCAACCCCATCGAGCAGGACTTCGCCGCTCTGAAGAAGCGCCGGGAGTATCAGGAGCAGGCCACCCTCGACGATATCGTCAAGACCTATCAACGATTGTGGACTTAGCTATAAAGGATGGACCAGGCACTATCGGCGAGGAATAACAATCCCGACAACAAAGAAAAAACCGCACCTAAACGAGGTCCTGATCCAGCCCGAGCATTTCAAGAACTTCGCCAGTCAAGCCTATAAGAAGCTTCGTCAATTATCTATGAAGCAGCGAGAATTTATTAGGCAAACGCTGCACTACACCATCCCAAGAGAGAACCGTACCCTTGAGATGACCTACATCACGTATTGTTCAGCGATAGAAATGCTTCTCTCTCTTAACAATGCAGGAACTGAGGCTGGGCATATACTTTCTAGGGCCTGTTAACACAAACGCAAGCCTTCGATGATCAACGCAAAATGGATGAACGCGATGAACATGACATCGAGTTTTTCAAACCGCGAGAAGATGCGTCGAAATCCCTTAAGCCGGCGGAATAGCCGTTCGATCTCATTGCGTCGCTTATATCGGACTCGATCGTATTCCCAGGGGGCGCGTCGATTGTGCTTGGGCGGCACCATAGGAACATATCCTAACGCCACGGCCAGTTGCCGCGTCTCATCGCCTTCATATGCGCGATCCATCACCAGGTGGAGCGGGCGCGGCATGCTTCCTAAGCGATACAGCAACTTTCGTCCCTCGGGCGCATCGTGGGCTTGGCCTGGGGACAGGCCAAACGCTATGGCCGTTCGAGCATCCGCGGCAACCAGATGAATCTTGGTGGTCCATCCGCCGCGAGATCGGCCAATGGCTTGCGGACCGTTTTTTTTAACGCTCCCGTCCCATCCGGATGGACTTTGACGATGGTACTGTCCAAGGCCACGGCTTCGATCTTGACCCGGATGATCTGTGCCTGTTGTAACTGGGCAAAGACGCGATCCAGCACCCTACTCTTTGACCAACGATTCATGCGAGTATAGATGGTGTGCCAGTTGCCGAACCGCTTGGGCAGACCGCGCCATTTGCACCCTTGCTCGGCGACGTACAAGATGGCGTTCAGGACGTGCAGATTGTCGAGCGTCACATTGCCGCGTTGTGTCGGCAAACATCGCTCGATTTGACGATACTGGGTGTCGGTGATTTCCATATACGCAGTATCTCATAATCACGACTAATAGTGTTAGCACGCCCTAGTCCCATATGGAAGAAATTCTCTCAAGAATTGAAGGAATTCCTTCGATCCCATCAACGCCTTCGATCAGACAAAGTTGCAAGGACACTCATATATGAAAAACTCCCCGAGCTAAACCGCGTTTCATTTCGGACATCTATCCAGCGTCTCATCACGCACTATGGGGTTGATCTGACCGATCTCTGGCCTGTTACAGATACTGGCGATGACATTTCCCTCTTGGGAATAAGAAACGCCCTTATTCATGGCCGCACATTCACTGACCCTCAGCGCTATTCGTTGATAGCAGCGCGAGAACACCTTCATTGGACCGTTGAAAGACTTCTCTTGGGGTTCTTCGAGTGGCCAACAGCTAGATCCACCGTATCAAAGGAGTACCTCGAAAGAAATCGTGCAATGCACAAAGGGTGGGACGCTGACAGGAAGGCGCTTTCAGCATGATGACAAGGCGTGAATATGTGGCCCTGGTATGACTATGGACTTATTTGGGACCAAAATTCAGGACATTCTACTTTTTCGATCATCCCGTCCGCGCCCAAAGGTGCCTGTCAAGCCGGTTTTGAAACTGCTGAACCACCCCGTGAGGCGATGTCTTTGCCTGGTTGCATTCCGCAGGGTGAACGCCTAGGCTATAGCTGATTTTCTCTATTCCGTCATGACGAATCTGCTGGGGAGGTAGGTCGCCGTGATGATGTTCCAATGCTCCTTATTTCAAAACAGCGCATGTGCTACCGAATGATACCCGCTATGCGGGGTGGTAAAGGAGGGCTCGATGGTCGATCTGATTCGCACTGCCCACTATTTCAAGTTAACCATTCCAGATAAATCAGGGACCTTGGCTCACATGCTGAGGCTACTCCACGACGCCGGAGTCAACCTATTGGCGGTGCATGCGTTTCCTCGGAATCGTCGCACGCAAGTGGATGTGGTACCGGAAGATCCAACGACCTTCAAGGATGTCGTGAAGCCGCTGAAGTGGAAGGTGCAGGGCCCGAAAGTATGTTTCTTGGTGGATGGTGATGATCGTCCAGGAACGCTGGTGGATCTGACCGACCAACTTGCTTCAGCCAAAATCAACCTGACTGCTGTGACCGCTACAACGGCTGGCCAGGGACGTTTCGGCGCCATTCTGTGGGTCAAGCCACGGGATGTCAAAAAAGCCGCCAAAGTCCTGGGCACGGGATAGACAGGCGGATTGCAGGACCCGCTTCGGCTCGTCTGTGCGGCAGTTAATTCCGCTTCCGAGTTTCCCATTTCCGAACCAAAGGACATCCTTATTGAGCTGCTCACACCCGACGACCGTGTCATACAGCATGACGAATGGTTCTTCCCACCCTGGTTCTTGACGAGCATGCGCCTGCGACGTAGGGTACCCCGCCATGTTCGATGTGATCCTCTACCAACCTGAAATTCCTCCCAATACCGGCAATATCATCCGTCTCTGCGCAAATACCGGCGCAAGATTGCACCTCGTGAGGCCGTTGGGGTTTTCCCTTGAAGATAAACAACTCATACGCGCAGGTCTGGATTACCACGAATTCGCCACGCTCAGCGTCTACGACGACTGGACCAAGTGCGCGGCACGCTTCAAAGCTCAACGCATGTTCGCCGTCTCTACACGCAACTCTCGACGTTACGATCGTGCCATCTACACTAAAGGCGATGTATTTCTTTTCGGCCCTGAAACCAGTGGGCTACCGACCGCACTGCTTGAATCGTTTGCGGAAGAAAGGCGCATCCGTTTACCAATGCTCCCTGAGAGTCGCAGTCTCAACCTTTCGAACGCCGTAGCAGTGATCGTCTACGAAGCTTGGCGACAGATGGGTTTTGAGAACGGGCGCTGACATTCCTTCTTCGCGTGAAAGGCCACCTTATGGTGTCAGCATTCTCCCATGCGTTCGTTGCCCTCGCACTAGGCAAAGCTTCCCCACATCCGATCATAACTTGGCAGGTTTTGCTTCTTGGTATGACCTGCTCAATCGTCCCGGATCTGGATGTCATCGGCTTTTACTTCGGCATCCAATACGGCGACCTCTGGGGTCATCGCGGCATGACCCATTCCCTCTTGTTTGCCGGTCTGTTGAGTGCTGCTCTCGTAGCCATGTGGCACAAGCAGAAAGCAAGGGCAGCGAAGGTGAGGATATTTGTTTATCTCTTCCTCTGCACCGCATCGCACGGAGTGCTCGATGCTCTGACAGACGGAGGACTCGGTGTGGCCTTCTTTTCCCCGTTCGATACAAATCGATATTTTTTCTCGGCTCGACCGGTTGCCGTGTCTCCGATCGGCATCAGCGCATTTTTTAGCGAGGATGCCTTTCACGTCCTTGCCAACGAGGTGAAATGGATCTGGATCTCAACCATTGCGGGGTTCTTCATCGCCCGTGGGCTACAATATGCACAATCGACTCAATGTGCTGTGAAGCAAGCACCAGGAGATTGATCGGTATCTTCGCGCACCGTATCGAATCACTCTGGGTAACAGCATGAAGGATGACTCATGAAGAAGTTGACATGCTGTTGCACGAATGTGCCGTATCAGGAGGATGGCTGCGTGTGCATATCCACCGAGAGCAACGCTCAGGCCGTTACCATCATCCGTTCGTCATGCTCGTGTCAATTCGACAAGTGAACAGTTATCCGAGATACCGACCGTATAAGAAAGCCACAAATTGCTTCGCCCCGCGCATCCGGTTTTTAACATTCTCCTCGGCGACGCCTGCCTGTCGCAGTTGTTGTTCAAACCGACTCAATGCATCCTTTAATTCTCTTCTCAATTCCTTCTCGATCACTCGGTCAAGCACGCTTGGCATAGCTTCCTCCCCGATTGATAAACTAAGCCTCCTCCGATCAGCGCTTGCCTGTACGATATGATTCCCATGCGGCAACCGTCTGGGAATTCTATAGGAATTTCAAGACACACGCCAGTTCATGTACCGAAGAAAGGCCACGGCCATGATTGTAGGCCCGCACGCAGGCCTACAATCGTCCGACATGAAACAACGTAAGACCCGGTTTAACTCTGGCCTTCGGCAAGATCGTCTTATGCATAAGGACAGTCGGGAGAGAAGCCACTGACTGATCCCAATGTACCAGCAACCGCGACCACTCCTGCTTCAGCAGCTCTCCTAGTTGAACCGGGCCAACGACAAAGGCATTGCCACCTCGCCGTAACAGTTGACTCAATCGCGTGACGATCGTTCTCATGGTCGTCGAAGAATCAAACGCGCCATACGGCAGCCACTGATAAATCAGGTCATAGGGGCTACGGTTTGCCGAGGACTCGTCACACGTATCCTCGGCGACCATTCGGATTCGTTGCAACCAATCCCATCGTTGCACCTCAGCACATTGAATCCAGAGCTGCTGAGCCTGACGCTGTGCATAGGCAAAATAGCGGACATGCACGGTATAGTCACGTGGCCGGTCAAAGAGAATACAAGTGGAAATGACCGCATCCCCGTTGGCAATGAGTACACGCTCCGCCTGCGATCGCAGCCTTCCAACCCCTCGATCCTGTTCCCCAAGGTCGTCCAGATAGTCCGCCACGAAGGATTGGGCAGCGAGTTCGCCGATCTCCGTGTCGTCTTCGGGAAACAAGGGCACAGCCTCAAAGGCTTCGGCAGGAGAAATCCTCGGAATTCCTTGCACGAATACCGTGCGCCAATCGACCGGACTGATCGGACATTTGTCCGGCGGCGATGGCCTCACCAGGAGACCGGGATTCAACGGCAAGGTCAATTCTGTTTCACGATCTTTCAAAATCAACTGACTCCCTTCGACACGTAGGCTACGATCCAGTGGAAACGCACGGCGCCCGATCGAACTGACGTATGAAAGGCCGGCCGGATCTTCGGCAAGCGTGGCCTTTTGAGCAATCCCATTTTTCACGGTCAGACACGACCCGTGGGTCTTGTCAAAATACCGAACGGGAGGATATTGGGCCGGTAACCAGACAACGTGATGCGATTTTGAGGGATTCATGAAAGCTGTGAATGGCTCCTCACTACCTACCGGCTGAGGCGTGAAAAATCCGCTGAACAAACGAAAGGCTGCCTCGGATGGATACGTAGGAATCCCACGATACCGCAAGGCCCTCGGGGCCGAGTGTCTCCGGTTCTGATCGTCATACAATCCACGAATCAGCTCGAACACGGCAGAGCCCGTTCCCGGCAACAACGATTTGAACAGTTCGACCACCGGGAGAAAGTCAATCTGGTCCCAATGCATGGATCCCATACAGGCCATGAAGCGCATCGTTTCAAATCCCCCACTATCCAAAACATACAGTGTATCTTTTCGCTGTCGAATCGTGGCCATCCCGTTGGGATTGATCGCAAGATCCTTATCGCGATAAAACCACCGCACCTCCTCGATTGGTACTCGCAACGCCCCGGCAGCCAGGGCACGAAGATCATCCGGCTTGATTTTTTGCCAATTGGGCCTCAAGGCTAGATTCAGCCTGGTTTCATTCACCAGCCCACCGGGTTTAATCCCGATCCACCGTTCCCAATCAAGTCGGACTCGCGCCCGCCTCAGAGAGACAGCTCCGGCGCCGGTCGACTCCCATTCGCACTCATGTAAGGGATGGCCTATCGGATCTGTCTCAAGAAAACGTCGCCCATCAGGCCGATAAAAAACGAGGTGCCCGCTTGGAAAAGTTTCAACGTGTCCGCCGATCTTATCGAAGGACTCAGCGAGTGTACGTGTGGAAGGAAACCGGAGATGGCCGGGTGTGTTCAGGGCAAATGCAATGGCGTCCGAGGGCATTCACTCGCGGAGTTGGCCGCTCCCCAAGACAATAAATTTGGAGCAGGTTAACTCGTCCAACCCCATAGGGCCCCGCGCATGAATGCGCGAGGTGCTGATACCGATTTCGGCTCCTAGACCGAACTGATACCCGTCGTTGAGCCGGGTGGATGCATTGACAAGAACGGCACCGGCATCCACCTCTTTAAGAAACCGCATCGCGCGTCCGTATTCCGACGTCACGATCGCTTCCGTGTGCCGCGAGCCATACTGCGCGATATGTTCCATCGCTTCATCCATATTCTTCACGATTTTCACGGCCAGAATCAGGTCAAGAAACTCTTTGCCGTAATCCTGCTCGCTTGCCGGTTTGGCTTCAGGAATCAATTGGCAGGTCTTTGGACAGCCACGAATCTCGACGTTGGCCTCGCTGAGGCTTCGGGCAAGCTTGGACAACAGAGCCCGCGCGACCGACTGGTGCACCAGCAGGGTTTCCATTGCGTTGCAAGTAGACGGTCTCTGCGCTTTGGCGTTGACACAAATGGCCTCCGCCATCATCGAATCCGCATCGGCATCGACATAGATATGGCACACGCCCGCATCATGCTTGACCACTGGAATCGTCGAGTGTTCCGCAATGAGTTTCATTAACGATTCGCCGCCGCGCGGAATGATTAAGTCAATGAACCGATCCTGCTTGAGCAGCACCGGCACTACCTCACGATCTGCTCGGTCAACGAACGTGATCGCACCGGGTGGAACACCGGCTTTTTCCGATGCCTCAGAAAGAATAGCGGCAATCGTCGTATTGGAGTGAATTGCCTCGCTGCCGCCTCGCAACACACAGACGTTACCCGATTTCAGACAGAGGGCCGCCGAATCCGCCGTCACATTGGGACGCGACTCATAAATGATCCCGATCACTCCGATGGGCACACGTACCCGCCCCACCTGCATCCCGTTGGGCCTCGTCCACATAGCGGACATCATTCCTACAGGATCGGGCAACTTCGCCACTTCGCGAATGCCTGCGGCCATATCCCCGATCCGCTTCTCAGTCAATCGTAAGCGATCTGCCATCGCCTTCTTCGCAGGCGTAGTTCCAAACGCCTGCAAATCTTGCTCATTCGCTGCGAGGAGTTCATCCGACTTCGCCGCGAGTGCCTCCGCCATGGCAAGCAGTGCTTGATCCTTGGTCGCTGTCGGCAGGGACGCCAAGCTCCTCGACGCCTGCCTGGCCTTTGAAACCAGCTCCGAGACGTACTCCAATACAGGCACCGGTTTGGACTCGTCGATTCTCTGATCTGAGGTAGTCTTGCCTAGAGCTTCCACGCTTCACACCAATGATTCAGCAACTCATGATTAACATTGACAATACCCTGTGCGTAAGAGATGGGTCAAGAGTCTCAATCGTCCGTAGTGCATGGGATCCTTATCATGAGCTGCCAGCGCCAGACCCAAGACGGATAATTTCACTTGAAGAATGAGTCAACGGAAAATCATGGCGACGGGATGCCGGTCATAGCATTCCATAGCAGCACGAAGCCTAGGCAATGGTCAATCCTGACCATACATGATCTACGGTGTTGCTCCCGGTGGAGAGGGAACGGCGGAAGGTTCTTGTGTCAAGGTCGGGGGTACCGAGGGAGACGAGTCGGTCATATTCATTGCGTCGCCTGGGGAATCCATCTCTTCCTGAACCATCGATTGATCCGGTGAACTCGGCTCCCCTGGAACTATCGGCTGGTCACGTATGGCGGACTGCGCAGGAATAGCAGACGGTCTAACGACAGGGCCAGCCGCAGCGACCATAGACGGGTTTGGATATTGGAATACCCAATCATAGTGGGTCGGCTTTCCCTCAAAATGACGCACTGCAAGCGGGAAATTACCTTGCTTGATCGGTTTGTGTCTGCTCTTGCTTCGGACTCCCATAATGCCACCGGTAGGCGCCCGCAGCAATTCCCACTCATCACGTCCCATCGGATCGAGATACACCTTCCTCAGAAAGGGCTTAGGCGGCCTCGTGAGCTCGGCGAGTGTTTGCGGGTACACCTCGCCAAGTACAACCCTTCCAGCCTTTGCGCTGGCCGAGTAGAGTGCCAGGGCCGTTTGAATTTCTATCCCCTTGGCCAGCAAATCTGCTTCGAGATCGCGTTGCACCATCGTCTTCCACTGCCGGGCTGCCATTGTCGTGGCAAGCCCCATAAGAGCGATGGCAATCATCACCATGAGGTACGAAAACCCTGTTTCTTGCCGCCTCCGCGAGGTGAAGAAGCACCACATTACCCATCACTCCTGACCCGGTGGTTCTTCCGACGATTCTTCCGACAACGGCACCGTTTGATCCATATAGGTGTCGGTGTTTCGGATAGTCACGTTTTCAGAATTGATCGCCTTCAAGATCAGACGGTCGTCGACACGATCACCGACCTTGAGCATCAGCACTTCATCTTCTCTCTTGAGTAGTGCAATCTCCTTATTTTTCCGGCCGGTCTCGCCCACGCGAAAAAATCCCAGGTATTGATATTGTTCCAACGCATCCTCTTGTTGTGTCAATGTCTCGGCTGAAGTCGAAGGCTGGTTCACGGAAGCTGGATCATTCCCAGCTGCGAACGTCCCGTCGGGACGAGACACGGCAAAAATGTTTCGAGGCTCCGTGAAGGTCGCATGACGTTGAAGACCCGTTGATGTAAGCAAATTGAGGTTGATGCGCAAACCTGTTCTCCCCGTCGCCGCATGTGGCCCCACGGACTGGTGACCGGTAACATTCGTGAGCGGAACACGAATAGGCTCCTGCAGCAGCCGCCATTGCCACACGGCCAAACCCGCCCACAGAAAGATAAGGGAGGCAGCAAGAATCGTCTTTGTTTTTGTATCCATGACTACTGCGTTGGTCTCGGCGAACTCGCCTCCCCGGTATTGCCGCGAAGATACGTCGCGATCCTAATATTGAACGTCAGTAGCGCGTCCTGCGCACCTCCGGACCGAGTCAGTTCAAGATCCTCGATAAATAGCAACTCTTCCGCCGTCTCAAGGCCATAGATGAATCGGCGGAGATCCTCGTATCGCCCGGTCATCGGCCCCTGTAATAGCCATTTACTCGTATTTGCGACGAGAGTGGGCTCAGTCTTATAGGACAACGCCGGCAAGGTGACTCTGGCACGCTTCGCTTCATCTGAAATCCTGAGCGTTAACGGAGTAAAGTCACGTTCGGTGAGGAACAACCCCCATACCCGGCTCAAGTCTTCTTTCGCTTTTCTTGCTTCTCGGTGGTACACCAACGCCTGTCGTGTTGCAGCCCATTCGTTCTCCAAATGTTCTCGGTTCGCTTGAGCTCCTGCCACACCGAAATTCTGGACGAGGAACAGCATAAAAAAAAGACCCAGCGCAACTCCGACCCATGGAAACAACGGTGCGAAGGGATGCTGCCAGAGAAGGAGCAGACGATCTTTCATCACTCAAGTGCCTTCGCGCCGATATTGCAATGTGACGTCGAATTCCACCGACCCGTTTGCCCCAACACGATGCTGCGCCAGGATCGGGTCCTTGAAAATCGCATGATCCTGCAGTCCGACGGTGAAAGCAATGATATCTTGGAGGCTCATAGCAGTTCCCGTGAGTCGAACCATAGTGCCGGCTTGATCAAGGCGAACACCGCTGAGCGCAAGGCGTGAAGGGATCGCTTGCTCCAATTCGGCTAGAAACTTTGTCCATGAAAACGTTCTTTTTTCAAGCAGCTGATTGGCCAACTCTACCTCAAAAGAGAGCCTCTTCAATGCCTCTTCAGACAAATCAATGCCTTCATGCCGAGCCTCTGCAATCAAGTCTAGGTCCTGTTGCCGTACTCGATCCAGTTCTGCTTGGATAGTTAAGGATTCTTGATACGCGAGGATTGCTTGCCTGAGGTTCCAGCAAATCCCTACCACAAGCAGGATGCAGCTGCCGATCAAGAGCACTCGTAGCGGAGCGACTATCGGCCGATAACGACGGCTCAGGTTTATCTGGAACCGATCATCGGTGCCGAATAGCAATGGACTCGACTTGAGTGGTTCGAGGTACCTCGTGACTGTGGAACTCATGATCCCCACTAAAGCACCCCAGCCATCGCAGCCAACGATGGCAGCCCTCGATGACTTTCTTTCGCTACCCGACCAAGGGCCTCGACCGATTCCCAACCTAGTTGTTCGACGGACAGTGGGAGCTCTGCCTCAAGCAATTCCTGAAAGGCTGAAATGTCTCCGTCTGCGCAAATAACGGCTTCCTTAACGACCGCTGACGGATATTGTTGCTGACAGATCTCCAACGATGCACAGCATTCCTCAAGAATCTTATTCAGCATGTCGGTTTTCGCAAGCGCTTCAGCCGCTTCGATACCGAGAAGCTTGCATCGGTAGAACAGCAAGCGCCCTTGCTGACAAATTATGGTCGTCAAAGCTCGATCCGATATGTTGACCCATAAACACTCTCGGCTTCGCCAATGAGATCCAGCTCTTCTCCATAGATCAAAGACCCGTAAGCTCGTGATCCCCACTTCTTGGGGAATCAACCCGACAGATTCAC
>JAICWG010000287.1 GCA_025934915.1 Nitrospira sp. | reverse complement strand
CGTAGCTTCTGACTGAAAATTCAGTTTATTGAGAGCCAGGCCAAGATTGAAGTGGGCCTCGGCGAGATTCGGATCGGCCTCGATGGCAGACGAGAAATGATCCTTCGCAATCGACCAATGGCCCATCTCATAGTGGGCAATGCCTTCAGAATTGTGCAGAGCGGCGGTGGCATTGCTGCCCGGCGGCGCAGACAAGGGCGGGTTCGTGGCACAAGCGTATTGCAGAATGACAAGACTACCGGCGACGGCAAATCGAATGAGATCCATGGTTTCCTCTAGGTTAAAGGATAATGTCCGCTCTCGCTGTGTAACCAAACAGCTTGCTCAATGAATCGGCACACCTGGTATCCAATGACCTCCCTGCAAGATCGCGCTCAATCGATAGCCTCTTACTTATTGGAGGTGGTATTTGGCCATACGGTAGCGCAGCGTGTTCCTGGTCATTTTGAGGAGTCGACTGGCTTCCGAGACATTGCCCGAAGACTTTCGCAATGCTTCTTCAAGCATCTGCTTTTCCATATCCTGAAACGACAGTCCAAAAGCCAGCAACGACGGCTTGGGGCTCTGACTTAGGCCATTGGTCGGAGGAGCAGTTTTTACGGATGCCGGTAAATGAGTAGGCTGAATAATCTCTGCTTTGCACGTGATCGTCAGCCATTCGACGACATTGTGGAGCTCGCGTACATTTCCAGGCCAATCGTGGTGTTGAAGGACAGCAAGAGCTGCCGGGGCGATAGCCTTAATACGGCACCCGCGTTCTTGTTTGGCGCGCTCTAAAAAAATCAAGAGAATCGGCTCGATATCTTCGAGTCGTTCATGCAAGGGTGGAATGCGGAGTTGGTAGACATTCAACCGATAGTACAGATCGAGGCGGAACCGGCCAGCCTTGATGTGGGCAAGCAAATCCTCATTGGTGGCGGCGATAATGCGGATGTTGACCTTACGGCTGCGGGTATCTCCCAAGGGATCGATGGTGTGATTTTCCAACACGCGCAGGAGTTTGGCTTGGGCGGTGGGACTCATTTCACCGATCTCATCGAGAAAGATCGTTCCCCCCTCGGCCATTTGGAACCGACCAGGCTTTGATCGCTTGGCATCGGTGAAGGCGCCCGATTCATACCCGAATAACTCAGACTCCAAGAGATTTTCGGGGATCCCCGCGCAATTGAGTGTGATCAGGGGACCGCTCGCTCGTAGGCTGCATCGGTGGATGGCCTCTGCAAATAATTCTTTTCCAGTTCCGCTTTCACCGGTGATGAGAACAGTTGCGTCCGTCAGAGCCACTTCTTTGGCCAGTTGTTTCATCAGATTCATTTGCGGTGAGATGCTGATGATGGAGGCAAATGGATCCTGTGGGGAAGAGGGCAGAGGCGAGGTAAGATGCTTGAGCGCTCGAGTGACGGCAGTTTGCAGATCCTCAATGCAGATCGGCCTTGGCAAATAATCGGTGGCGCCGGCCCTCATAATCTCGACCGCGTCTTTGATGGAATGGCGGTCCCCAATCACAAGCAAGGGCGGACAGACGGGTAGTTGTCGGGCATATTCAAGCAGGGGAGCCAGAGTGTGGGGGGGGCCTTCGCCAACAATCAGATCCGGAGAAATCTCCGACCATAGAGCGACTCCTTCTGATACCGTGTTCGCGGTATGAATACTGGCTTGAGGTGAGACGGTTCGGAGGAGATGCCCAAGTGCGCTGTCTTTGGAGATGAGGAGAAACGTCTGACGGTTCATCGGAGTGCTCCCCCGGTCGTAGCCTCCATCCGAACCATTGGAATCGCTAATAGCCTATACCTCTTGGCATACGGAAGAAAGGGGAAAACCAGGGGGGACTTTAACAGGGTCTCACAGGAGAGCCTATGGCAATCTGATTTCCCAGCGGGGCGGCACTAACCGAGCGAACTCTGGAAGTATTTGAAAAGGAATGTTGAACAACAATGAGACTGGGATTGAGGAATGATGTGATTTAAAGCGAGCTGTCAGCCGAGATTATCGACTGACAGCTCGCCGTAATGAGCGAATCTGGATTTCTTCAGCAGCTATTCGGTGTCCTTACAGAAGGTTCGTTCGTAGGCGATGGTCATCCAGGCTTCTTCCTCGGTGATTACGCCTCCCTTGATTAGGGCCGGCATACCGGTGCCGGGACTTCCGTTCTTAATGATCCAGTGCAGTTCTCCGTCGTTCCGCTTCTTGTGGAACTTGCAGTTCGTGAAGTTTCGAGGGCCCGGCGACAACAACATTCCACCAGGACCATCGCCTTCTCCGGTCATGCCATGACAGTTGACGCAGGTCCCCTTGCCTTCATAGAGTTCCTTGCCTTTGGCGATTATGTCGGGTGTCACGGTCAAAGGACTCTTTGCCTTACGTACGTCGGCTCGTTCAGCATCCGGGACGCGCGGCTTCAATGGATCGGCCTCGGGAGCAGCCCATCCCGCCGTACCCCACAAGGCCACTGCGATCAAGCTGCACACTGTCATGACTAAACGTTTCCCTCTCATGATTCCTCCTCGGTGATCACCACTGATGTTTACGGCCAGATGGTTATTCGCGTCGCGTGTTCAGAGGCGCAACTGATGCGGATATGATAACACGATATTGTCCTAAGCGGCAGTGCCCATGTCTCGTGGAAAATGATCAGGTCGAAGTCGAGTTGGAGGCAGGTTTGGGATTCCAGCTGAGGACCTCGCCAAGCCCGAACCTACCAGCCCGGACTTGGCGAGAGACTGACTCGGGACTACCGCAGTGATTACCACTGCAAATCGTCATGGAACTTCGACAATATCGCTCTTCATCGGCCCGAGGATGCCAAGCAACTCGTCCTTTTCTTTCTTCGGGACGTTGAAGGTATCCAGCGCACTGACCAGGTCCTCTACGAAGGCATTGAAGGCAGCGGTGGTGACCTTCATGCCCTTATGCGTCGTCTTCATATCTCGACCGGAATAGGAGCAGGGTCCGCCGGTCGCCATACACACTTGATCGACCACTTGCTTATTGAGTTGCTTGAGATCAACGCCCTTGAAATAACCATTAATGCGCTTGTCTGCTCCCGCATTGCTGATGAGCTTCGTGACAACGGCTTGAATGGCGCCTTGCCCGCCCAGCCGCTCATAGAGCGTCCGGTCAGCGGCAAAGGATGTCGCGCTGCTCAAAGTCCAGGTGGCTGCCACGGCAATGGCAACAATCGCTATCTGCTTCGAGAATCTCATGTCGTCTGCTCCTTTTTTGTAAGAATAAAATGACTGCAAGACGTCCGTACCGCGTTTAGTGTTTAAGGGTTCCAAGGGGTCAGTGGCATCAAGCTGTCATACTTCTTTGGGTTTTGGTTGGCTACCACCACGGCAATCGCACCTCGCAAGGCTCCCGTTAAAGAGTGGGTCACGATAGGATAGGCTCCGGGTTCATCGACGATCATATCGAATGTGGCTGCGCTGCCAGGTCCG
>JAICWG010000021.1 GCA_025934915.1 Nitrospira sp. | reverse complement strand
TGGCTGACACCGCGCGAGGGTCGCCAACTCTCACGAACTAAAGCTTAGGGATCTTTAGATCCTTACAGATCTTGTTTGCCAGATGATTGGTAACTTCAGTGTGGCGGGGGACTGCTGAACGGGTATTCAGAGAAGGATGATGCCACCAGGAGTGCTTTGCTCCTTCACGCAACAACTCGCAACCATGCTGTCGTAAATGCCGAAGCAGCGCCTCACGTTTCATACCGCGATGGAGGCTTCCTCAAAATTTTCGCCGGCAGCCTCTAACGCTTCTTGACGATTGAGTTCCAATGCCTCTCGTAGCGTGACTCGGAGGGTCTCAACTAACTCCTCGCGGCTACGTTCCTGACAGTTCACACCCGGTACTTCCTCAATCCAGCCTATCCACCACCCGGCATCTTCTTTAATCACAGCCGTATAGTTCTGTGGCATGAGTCGTCCTCCAAACCATGGGCAGCGCAAGCTGACCCTCAATTCTCGATTCTAGCTTTCACGGTTTAGTCTTCCTTCTTTTTCATGCGTATCACACCTCTTTTGCCGCAAGCGGGACATAATAGAATTCTTTCGAACATCATTGAATCGAGTGGAGAGTCATGGTCTTCGACTTTCACGAAGTCATTTCCACACGAGGGGCATTTAACCTTGGCCTTTGGATCATTCCCAAGAAGTTTGGCGATTTCGGTCCATGCTTTGAGATCGTTCTTGCTCATATTGTTCAGTCCTTTAAAAGAAGGCGGCAAAGGCGCGTTCCGCGAATGTAAAAGCTGCACCAGTTTCCGAACTCGCCGTACCAGCAGAAACACCACTTTCGAGTGCAGTGCTTGTTCCAATCCGATAAAGTTCATGTAGTAGTGTTTTAGCCAATTCGGCATTTGAGGCGAACGCTTCTCGCCCAAGTACAAAGGCCTGCTCTTCGAACAATGTAAACCCTGAGCCAGGAAGACTAGGTTCAAATAGCACTGTACGGCCGCCAATCGTCACTTCCGCACTTTCTCCCGCCTCATAGGCAGCACTCAGAGTGTTCATTTCCGATGAACTTAGGATGGACTGAGCCTTGCCTACTATTCCTCTTTCGAAGGCACTGAATGCCGCTTCTCCTACCTCTGCTCCTGCGGCAGCTGCAGTTTCTGCCGCACCAGCTGCTGATGCTTCTGCAGCGGCCTCTGCTGCCGCTTCCGCCGCTCCTTCTGCGATGGCTTCACCTGCGGCCCCTGCAATGGCTTCACCGGCTCCTGCAGCTGCACCGAGTGCCGCTGCCGCCCCCGACGCCGCTACTATACCTTCGCCAACTGCAGCAAGTAGCGCGGCGATCGCCGCAGCAATCTCCGGAAGGAAGAAGAGCAAGAGGAGAGCTAATAGGGCAAGCAGGAGACCAGCAAGTACAGGGCTGGAACTAATGGCATTGAGTACATGATAATTGTTCAGCAGTTTGTCGAGTGGTGATACCCCACTCACGCCTAAGAGGAACGAATACGATCCGAGAGCGAGCGCGCCTGCTCCAGCAAACAATCGCAGAGCCAACGTAGCGCTTGTGTCAGCCAGTGGCGATGCTACTGCTTCCTGCCACTGACGCATCGACATGAGTAACTGCCACCCCATCCATCCGAGTCCGAGCCCAGTCATGACAAGTATCATGATCCAAGCGGGTGTCGATGAAAGAGCCTGTTGCAGCCATGCCGTTTGTGGCTGCCCGCCCACTACGAAATATAAGATAGAGGG
This sequence comes from Nitrospira sp., assembly GCA_025934915.1. Taxonomy (GTDB): domain Bacteria; phylum Nitrospirota; class Nitrospiria; order Nitrospirales; family Nitrospiraceae; genus Nitrospira_D. The sequence continues at coordinate 36,001 of JAICWG010000021.1, read as the reverse complement.
CGTGGACAGAACTAGAATGACAATCATCTGTGGCCGCTTGAACACCGAAAAGAGCGCGCTTATCCTCAAACCTGTTGGGATCAGCGTCAATTTCCCAGGTCGACTTGTCGCATGATCAATCTGATTTCTAAGTTTGTAGACAAGGGGGTGAAGGGGATTGTCAACCTCGGTGACACCGATCGCATTATAGGCGCGCCTGACTCTGACAAATTTATCGACCCACACCATTGACCAGGGGATATGGGTGAACACTGTAGAAAGCATACCGTTCCAGGGAGTTGAGCTGTTCCGCTCGGCAGCTAATAAAGGCTCAAGATCACCCTTGCCACATTGGCGAGATTGGTCAACATACCAGGCCACTGCTAGAGCTACGATTGGCAGAAGGCTTAGTCCATTACGTAATACTCGGAATGGTGTTGCCACCGTGCTCGCAAGCCAACTGTTATTTGACAGCTCCAAATTGCTGGCCGCATGATCGGCGCTCACAAAGAAGAGGAGAGCGATACCCATCGTTCGAGCCTTGTGGTCACTTCTAAGGGAAAGGAACCCTACAGCGAGACCGCCGATGGCCGACCAGGCAAGGTGAAGATTTGTACGTCTGGGTGTCGTTTGAAAGGAGAGCAAGTCACCTACTGACACGCTTTCAGGTAGCCAAGAAGTAAGGATTGTCCAAGGGCCAAATATCGTCACAGGGGAAAGGCCTTTTTGAACAACCCAGCCAAACGGCATTGATAACACCATCCCACCGGGGGAGGTGCTATAGCGAAACAAATCCTCTGCCAACCCAAACCCCGATCCCAATGCAGCCCCAACAAGGACGCAGTCAGTGAGCGACCATTGTTTCCTAACGTTCTGTATTCGAAGAAGAAAAGCAAGCGGCAGGATCTTCACCAGTTCTTCAATGCATGGGTCCAAGGTATAAGAGGCAATGCTAACCACCTCTGAAAGAGATGTGCTGGTGAGCCATGCGACGGGCCGGGTCCAAGCTATCTGGAACAGAACTGCCGCCAGTGCGCAGCCATACAGCCCGGCTGAAATTGCAACGAGGATGGTTTGGAGCCGAATGATCCGCGCGAAGCTTCCAAGCGCGACCAGCTGCAGCACCCCCCAGACATGGCCGAAGATGATTGAGAGGATCATTTCCAAATCCCGCTGTTACCTACGCCGTCCCTATCACTCGGTGGTGGCATCTTAGTCCAGAGCATCCGTATCGGACTCAGACCTTTTTCTACCGCACTCACACCCGTTCAACCGATTCGCTGAACAGCAAACGAGATGCCACCAGAGGGCAGAAACGTCGGTTCAATTAGGTAATATAGTTATAAGTAATTTCGACGCTGTACGTCTGTCGGAGCTATCTCCGCACTTCTCGCACGATCACCGTGGGATGTATCGAAATGGATTCACGTGGATCTAAATAGATTCATGCCCGACCGTGAAGGAGAGATAGGCGGTAGCCTAACTCATCCTCGATCATGCACAGATTCGCACCCGCCCTTCCTGGGGAAACTGAAGCGGGATTCGGAGCACATAGGGAAAGACAGATAGTTTCAGTTCTCGTCGGAGTTTATAGATAAAAATTGGGGTCTGGAGATAGGAAGAAGTTGAATATTGACTTACGAAGAGACGGACAGCTGACACTCCCCAGGAGGGTTGTCCTGGCAGGTGGTCAACTTGCCTTCTTCTGTTCTTCCTTCAATCGCTCGGCGATCCACAACTTGATCACCGATTGCCTTGTGACGCCAAGGCGGTTTGCCTGCGCGTCCAGTGACTTGATGATCCAACTGGGAAAATCGACGTTCACGCGTCTCTGTGCATGCCCAGGACGGCGCGCTTTGGAGAGAACAAGATGAGGCGTAATATTTTTCTCCTCATTGAACATCTTCTCGAGATTCTTTGCTTTCATAGTAGGCGTGAAACAAATGGGTCCGGGAGTGTTTTCTGATTGGAAGGTTTGCGACGCTCTACACCCTCCCTAATGCAGCTCGGTGAGTGTTCGGCCCATGCGCCAAGGAAATCTCCAGCCGACCGCCGCAGGCACGGACAATTTTTCCCAGTGTGCGGAGTTCATAGCGATCGTAGTCCGCATTTTCGTAGCGGCTGATCGCCGATGCAGTGGTACCGGTCCGCTTCGCCACTTGCGATTGGGTCAATCCCGCCTCTTGACGCAGCCGAGCGAGTTGCTCGCCAATGGCCAGCTTTCGCAACTCTTCCTCAAATCCTTTGCGAAACTTTGAATTCGTTAGCTTCCTATTCAGCCATCCTTTGTCCTTTCCCAGAGCGTTAGCTTTCATATCGCTCTCTCCTTTCAAAGTCACTCTTATACGTTTCGGCTCGGTCGATTTCTCGTTTCGGTGTTCTGTCGCCGGTCTTTTTGAATCCATGGGTCAAAATCAGTCGCCGGCCGACGAAAAAGAAACACAGGAGGCGATCAGCTTCGACTTTGAATTCAAAGAGTTGATTGGTCTCGGTGAGATGCTTGAACTTACGCTCGTTCCAGATCTTCCCGGTGTCCCCCATGCGCGCAAATAGAGCCGCGAACTTCTGCTGGGCTTCAAGAGGGAGCCGTTCGAGCCAGTCTTCTGCCGGAATGTTGCCATTTGGAGCCACGTAAAACTCGATTCGAAAAACCGTGCCATCATAGACCAGCCGGGTTAATGGCGACTTGTTTGGCGGATACATCATTCTCTCTCCCGTCAAAGCATAGCATATATGCTATTAACCCAACAAGCGGAGGGAGATGCTGGAGATGCAATACAGGTAGCAGGGCAAGGAGTATCCTTGGCGACAATAGGCTTCGTGCCTGAGTTCCAGAGAGATGTTTGCAGGTGGAGATACTATGACAGTGAACCACTTGCCCAAGAAATGACGTGCGTAGGTCCATGTGGCTACATGGCTAGCCCACAGCCATGGCCGATTTCAACGAGCGGACGAACTCGGCGACATGCCCGATCATCGTGGGATCTTGCTGGTGGGATGCGATGCGTTTGACGATGGCGCTGCCGACGATCACCCCGTCCGCCATTTTCGATACCCGCGAAGCATCCTCGGGTGTCGCCACGCCGAACCCAACTGCGATGGGAGCAGCGGAGACCTTCTTAAGTTTTTTGATATTGTGTTGTATGTCCCCAACGTTGCTCAGCTTCGACCCTGTAATGCCCGTCAATGAGACATAGTAGACAAATCCGTGTGACTCTTTCGCTACAAGCTTTCGCCGGTCATTGGTGCTGGTCGGCGCGAGCAAGAAGATCAGCGCGAGTCCGGCTGCATCCGCCGGGACCTTGAGCGGTCCCGCTTCATCCGGCGGCATATCTGGCACGATCAACCCATCCACTCCGGCAGCTTTCGCCGCGTTGCAAAATTCTTCACAGCCCATGGCATGGATGGAATTGTAGTACAGCATCAGAATGATCGGGATATTCGTCCGCTGCCTGAGCGATGTGACAGAGGCCAAGATTTTCCGAAGCGACGTCCCGTTCCGCAATGCCCGCTCCGCAGCCTGCTGAATCACCGGTCCGTCCGCAATCGGATCCGAAAAGGGCACACCCAGCTCAATGATATCAGCGCCCGCCTGTTCCAACGCCAAGACCAGTTGTTCTGTTTCAGCCAGTCCAGGATCTCCCGCCATCAGGTAGGCAATGAGAGCCTTCTGTCTATTCTTACGCAGACCTTCGAAGGTGGTTTCCAATCGCCCGCTCATAATGACACGCCTCGCATGCGCGCAACCTGCTGTACGTCCTTGTCACCACGACCAGAAAGATTGGCGATGATGAGCTGCGCTTTCTTGAGCTTGGGAGCCAGCTTGACGACATGCGCGATCGCATGGGCGCTTTCGAGCGCCGGAACGATGCCTTCTTCACGCGCGAGGAGGTCAAAAGCCGTCAGCGCCTCAGCATCCGTCGCATAGGTATATTCGATGCGGCCCTGATCATGGTAGAGGCTATGCTCCGGTCCAACCGCCGCATAATCGAGACCGGCTGATACCGAATGAGTCAGATTGATCTGTCCGTTCTCGTCCTGAAGCAGGTAGGTCATGGTGCCTTGCAACACCCCCGGCTTGCCTCCTGAAAACCTTGCGGCATGTTTTCCACTCGCGACCCCAAGTCCTCCGGCTTCCACGCCGACCATCTTGACCTTGGGGTCGCGGAGGAATGCATGGAAAAGACCGATCGAATTGCTTCCTCCCCCGACACAGGCCACAAGATAATCCGGCAACCGTTTTTCTGCGGAAAGAATTTGTTTCCTCGCTTCTCGTCCGATAATCGCCTGAAAATCGCGGATCATCATGGGATACGGATGGGCTCCCAAGACCGACCCCAACACATAGTGCGTAGTCTGCACGTTGGTCGTCCAGTCGCGCATGGCCTCGCTGATGGCATCCTTGAGGGTGCGGCTCCCGGCATCGACGCCGGTCACCGTTGCACCCAGCAGACGCATGCGAAAGACATTCAGCGCCTGCCGCTGCATGTCTTCCGTGCCCATGTAGATCTCGCATTGCAAGCCGAACATGGCCGCCGCCGTCGCTGTTGCCACACCATGCTGACCGGCCCCGGTTTCGGCAATGATTCGCCGTTTCTTCATGCGCAAGGCCAGGAGGACTTGGCCGATCGCATTGTTGATCTTGTGCGCGCCGGTATGGCAGAGGTCTTCCCGCTTCAGATAAATCTTGGCGCCACCCAATTTTTTGGTCAGCCGATCGGCACGATACAGACTCGTGGGCCGTCCTACATATTGTTTGAGGTAGTAGGCGAGGTCGGTTTGAAATCGGCGGTCTTTTTTTGCCTTGGCATACTCTTCTTCCAACTCCAAAAGCGCCGGCATGAGGGTTTCCGGCACATACCGGCCGCCATAGGAACCGAATCGGCCATGGCTGTCTGGAAGCATCGGCATCTGATCAACCCCCTCCTCAACGAATCGTCGTGAGTATAGCCATGGCGATCAGACGGACACAAGTCTGGCCGCTTCAATAAAGGCTTTCACCTTATCGAGATCCTTCTTGCCCGGACTCTGTTCCACTCCGCTGCTGACATCAACTCCATAGGGGCGCACCATCTGGATCGCTTCTGCCACGTTTGCCGGATTCAAACCACCCGCCAGAATAACTGGAGCAGATCGAGCTGCTTCCTGAGCTAATGTCCAATCGACCGTCTGCCCCGTGCCCCCATAGGCCTGGTCTGAAAAGGCGTCGATGAGCACTCCGCGCATGTTCGCGCGCCCCTGGAATTCCGCTAAGGCGAGAAATGTACCCCGGTTCTTCAGACGAATAGCTTTTAGAACCGGGCGGCCGAGATTCTGACAATACAGAGCTGATTCATCCCCATGCAATTGGGCCAAGACAAAACCACATTCATCCATGAGTGCCCGAACCCTCTCGGCCTCTTCATTGACGAACACACCGACCGCAGACACAAATGGAGGAAGACCGGCTATTATGGATCTCGCTGTTGCCGGTTCCACCCAACGTTGGCTTTTTCTGTACATGACAAAGCCCAAGGCATCCGCGCCTGCTGCCACCGCGATTTCTGCGTCTTCTGTGTTGGTGATCCCGCAGATCTTGATCTTCATGCCGAGCGATTTAGCAGGCTTCGGAAAAACTCGGTTGATGCCAAAAACATGGTCGGAGGTTTCCGTTCGGTGTTAACAGCAGAATAACTTCAGGATGCTCAAAAAGGCTGCCCAGCAAGGCCACAGCGAGCGAAGGGGCGAGGCGTACGCTTCGGTACGTTGAGCCTCTGAGCGATGCGAGAACGCCGCTGGCGGACTTTTTCAGCATCCTGTTAGGCGACCCCTTTCCTGCCTGCAGCCTGACCAAGCAATTCTCGGACTTTGTCCGCTGTGTGCTCTGCACGAATGAGCGATTCTCCGATCAACATGGCGTGAACGCCTGCTTCGGTCAGTTTTGTCACGGCATCGCGATCGTGAATTCCGCTCTCGCTAATGATCAGCTTGTCGGAAGGAATTCGTTTCGCCAATCGGAAGGTCACATTGAGATCGGTCGTGAACGTATTCAGATCCCGATTGTTGATTCCGATCATCCTCGCAGTGGGAATCCACTCCAGGACCCTGTCCAACTCCCTCTCGTGATGGGTTTCAAACAGGCTGTCCATCCCAAGCTCGGTGGCCAACGCATGAAAATCCATCAATTGCCGTCGCTCCAACGCCGCCACAATCAGTAACACGGCATCGGCGCCGTGAGCCCGCGCTTCATAAAACTGCACGTCGCCGACCATGAATTCCTTGTTGAGCGCCGGAATCGGGAGCGCGCGCTTGATCTCTTTAAGATACCGAAGGTCTCCTTGGAAAAATTCCTTGTCGGTCAACACGGAAACGGCCGATGCCCCATGCTCATGGTATGTCCGCGCAAGCGCCAGGTAATCGAACTGTTCTGAAAATTCCTCTCGTAAAAGCCCCAAGCTCGGTGACGCTTTCTTGATTTCCGCGATCAAGGCCGGGCTGGCAGGAGGCCTTGTCGCATCCAAGGTGACGGCAAACCCAAGAGCCGGCGAGGCATCCCGGATCGCCGCCTTGAGGTCGGCCAGATAAGAACGGCTCTGTTTGTGCCTGAGTTCTGCTCGCTTATGCTCAAGGATGCGATCAAGAATCATGAGTCAATCACGCTTGCTTGGTAAACGCAATCAGCCGATCCAGCTTCTCTGCGGCGGCTCCGGAGTCGATCGCTTGTTGTGCAAGACGGAATCCGTCTTTGAGTGTTTTCGCTTTTTGGCCTACGACCATGGCTGGTGCGGCATTCAGACACACGATATCCCGTCTCGGGCCCTTCCGGCCCTGGAGAATCTCTTTCGTGATCCGTGCGTTTTCCTCCGGCGAGCCGCCGACGAATTCTTTTCGCGCCGTACGCCTGATCTCAAACTCCTCCGGCGCGATAAAATAATTCGACACGACACCACCTTTACCTTCTGACACTTTCGTCCGGTCCGACAATGTGATTTCATCCAGACCATCCAGCCCGTGAGTCACGAAACAATGTTGCGATCCGAGCTCCAGAAGAACACGCCCGAGGATTTCCGTCCACTTCGCATCATAGACCCCGAGCACTTGGTGCGTGGCGCCGGCCGGATTTGCCAGCGGGCCAAGCACATTTAGAATGGTCCTGATTCCCATCTCGTGCCGGACCCCGGCACACTGTTTCATCGCGCCGTGGTAGAGCGGCGCAAACAAGAAGCCGACTCCGACTTCGTCGATACAATCCGCCACGCGGCTCGGCTCGAGATCGATCTTCACACCGAGCATGCTCAGCACGTCCGCGCTGCCGGAGCGAGAGGAGACGGAGCGATTCCCGTGTTTGGCCACGGTAATACCGGCCCCTGCGACCACGAATGCCGCGGTCGTGGAGATATTAAACGTATCGGCCCCATCCCCACCCGTTCCGCAGGTATCGACAACGATCGACGACCCGACCCTGATTCGGATCGCTCGTGATCGCATGGCGCTGACCGAACCGACGACTTCAGCGACTGTTTCACTTTTTTGCCTGAGTCCCATGAGATAGGCGGCCATTTGAGCCGAGGTTGCAGCCCCGTCCATGATCTCCAGCATGACCGTTTCAGCCTCTTGCGCGGAAAGGTCGGCTCCGTCGGCCAATTTGGCAAGCGCGTCTTTGATCATGGCCACACAGATCAGGAAAGATTAGAGTTTTAGGAAGTTGCGTAGCAGATCTTTTCCGACGGTCGTCAGAATCGATTCGGGGTGGAATTGGACCCCTTCTACACCAAGTGTTTTATGGCGGATCCCCATGATCTCACCCTCGGTAGTCTCGGCGGAAAGCTCACAACAATCCGGAAGATTGACCCGATTCACGATGAGAGAATGATAGCGTGTCGCTTCAAACGGATTAGGTAACGATTGAAAGATGGTCTTGCCGTCGTGTTTGATCTGCGACGTCTTCCCATGCATCAAGCGGGGAGCGCGGATAACTTCTCCTCCGTAGGCGACGGCCATCGACTGATGGCCCAAACAGACGCCGAGAATGGGCAGCTTCCCTCCAAACCTGCGGATCGCATCGACTGAAATACCGGCTTCTTTCGGTGTGCACGGTCCCGGTGAAATCACGAGACGGCTCGGACGCAATTCCTCGATCTGGTCGAGCGTAATCTTATCGTTTCGATAAACTTGCACATCCTCGCCTAATTCTCCGAGATACTGGACGAGGTTATACGTAAAGGAATCGTAGTTATCGATGACAAGCAGCATGATCGCCATAAGAGCTTATGGCTGATAGCTGATGGTCCAAGCAGGAAAGAGCATTCTCTCCTCTTACTCTTGACCACATACCATCCGCCATACGCGCTTTCCTACTCCAGCCCCTGTTCCGCCAGTTCGATCGCCTTCATCATGGCGCGGGATTTGTTGCACGTTTCTTCGTACTCATGTTCCGGATTCGAGTCGGCAACGATGCCCGCGCCGGCCTGGATGAAGGCCCGGCGGCGTGACACAACGACCGTGCGGATATTGATGCACATGTCCATATTACCCGAAAATCCGACATAGCCGACGGCGCCGGCGTAAGGCCCGCGTCTGGTCGGCTCAAGTTCCTCAATGATTCCCATCGCTCTGATTTTTGGGGCACCGGACACGGTCCCGGCGGGAAAGCACGCCTTCAGCACATCATAGACCGTCTTGTTCGGGCACAGCTTGCCTGTGACATTCGAGACCATATGCATGACGTGCGAGTACCGCTCGACATTCATCAACGACTCGACGTTGACGGATCCCCGTTCAGCCACACGGCCGACATCATTGCGTCCGAGATCCACCAGCATAATATGCTCGGCTCGTTCCTTGGCATCGGCAAGAAGACGACGCTCCAATTCCGCGTCCTCATCCATCGTCGCGCCACGCCGTCTGGTTCCGGCAATCGGACGTATCGAGACAAGCCCGTCCTCACACCGCACAAGAATTTCTGGAGACGAGCCCACGAGTTCAACCCCTGCAATCCTGAGGTAATACATGTACGGCGACGGATTCACGAGGCGCAAGGCCCGATAGAGTTGAAAGGGCGGAGCCTGTAGATTCGTTTCCCAGCGCTGCGACAGGACACACTGAAAGATATCTCCGGCCTTGATGTATTCCTGGGCGTGAGACACGATCTTCTCAAAGTCCGCCTTGCTCATATTGGCCGTGAAACGAATCGGAGATCGTCTACGCCTCGGCTTCACCCGCCGAAGCGGTCGACGGATTCTGGCAATCATCGCTTCAATCCTGCCTGTCGCATCACGATAGGCCGAATGAATATCTCGCTCCGACGAGGACTTTACATGTGCATTGGCGACGACCTTGATCTTCTGCGACACGTTGTCGAAGATGAGCAGCGTTTCGGTCAATAAAAATGCAAAGTCCGGAATATCGAGGTGCTCCTTTCTTCGAAAGGGACGATCCTCGAACGTCCGCACCATGTCGTAGCCGAGGTAACCGACGACGCCACCGACGAAACGAGGCAGATCCGGAACTGTGACGGGACGATACGTCTCCAAGATCTCCCGCAGACGGTCCAGTGGCGCGCCTCGGCTGGGGATCCGCCGGCGATCCGAACCCTTCTTCACACAAAGATCGCCACGATCTTCGTAGATGACGAGAGGAGATCCACTCCCGAGAAAGGAATATCTGGCCCATTTTTCTCCACCTTGAATGCTCTCCAGCAGATAGGCCGAGGGCCCGTGATCGATCTTGGCAAAGGCCGAGACCGGCGTATCATGGTCCGCCAAGATTTCACGGAATAACGGAATGAGGTTGCCCTGCTTTGCATACGAGCGAAACTCATCCAGAGTGAGTGAATAGGTCGCGGCCTTCATGTCGTTCCGCTTACTCTGCTCCCACCAGGAGCTTCTGTCCGACCTCGACGATGTCGTCCGGCAGCTTATTCAGTTTCTTCAATTTATCGATCTCGATTCCATACCGCCTGCTGATGCTGAAGAGGGTCTCCCCCGGTTTCACCACATGCACCATCCCCGCTGTTACCTTCATAGCAGCAGAAGCCGGCTCGGTCGAAGCTGTCATACCCTTGTCTGAAAGATTGCCTCCGCTGCGACCGCCGGAAGCAGCTTTCGGCGCCTCGACTTTTTTTGGTTTGGCGGAAACAGAAGGGCCTTTCCGCTGCATATCCTCCAAGGCTTTTCGTTCCAACACGGTCGCTTCCCGGATCGCTTCCGTCTCTTCTTGGAGGCGCCCCATCTGCTCTCGTGCCACTTGCACCTGTGCGGACAGCTCGCGATTCCTCGCCTCAAATTCAACCAGTTCAGCCTTGGTGTGCCTGATTTCGCTGTCGAGCTCAGCCGTTCGCTTCTCTTCCTGAGCCAGAAGGCGCTGAAAATTCAGGCTTCGGGCTTTTTCCGCGTTGTATTTTTCCTCTAACACGACACACCCGCTGACCAGCAAACCACTACAGAGCAGTATCCCTAAGAAAGGAATCCTCCGCACACGCTCACAGACCTGCTGCTCTCCCTTCTGCATATATCCTCCTTTGCCCAGGCTTTCCGGCGACTTCAGACTTGCCGGAGAGACGCTTAGAATAGTGGCCACTGATGCGAAAGTCAAAGCGGACCGGGCCTGTCCGGTTTGACCGTTTCCACAGCCCTATGCTAGGGTCAGCATGACTTAGACCTCTCTCCCCTTTCATGCCGAATGTCACCTGTCATGACACCCTAGCGATAGCGATGATCGTCGAGGCTTCACCTCGTTGAGAGCAGCGATGGGACAGGATTCACTCTATGACGACTCTCTGTCCTCTTCGAGGGCCACACGCGCCGAGCAGGAACGACTCGCTCAACTCAAAAGCCAAATCAGGCATCACGACTACCTCTATTACGTCAAGGACCGCCCCGAGATTTCCGATGGGGAATATGATCGGTTGTTCCGAGAATTGGCCGATCTCGAACGGACGTACCCGGAGCTGGTCGCCCTCGATTCTCCGACCCAGCGCGTCGGTGCACCCCCTCTGGGTGAACTCGGCAAAGTACAGCACGAACGGCCCATGTTGAGCCTTGATTCGTTGGTGCATCCTGAGGAAGTCCTGGCCTTCGATCAGCGAATGAAGCGGGAGCTAGGCACCGACCAAGTCGAGTACACAGTCGAGCCAAAATTCGACGGTCTGTCGGTTGAACTGGTCTACGACCACGGGACGTTTGTTCGTGGTTCAACCCGTGGTGATGGAAATGTCGGCGAGGATATCACCATTAATCTCCGCACGATTCGATCGCTACCGCTCCAGTTGCAGACCGACGCTTACCCGGACCATCTAGCCGTGCGGGGCGAAGTGTACATGCGCCTCTCCGACTTTCATGCGCTCAACCGCCGAATGACGGAACGGGGGGACGACGTCTTTGCAAACCCGCGCAACGCCGCCGCCGGCTCTCTTCGGCAACTCGATTCGCACATTACCGCCTCTCGGCCGCTGGTCGTCACCTGCTATGAAGTGATGACGATGACCGGAACCCCTCCTCCGTCGCACTGGGCTGAACTGGAAACGTTGGCTCTGTGTGGACTTCCGGTCCCTCATCTTCGCCGACGATGCGACACCATTGACCAGGTCTTGACCTTTCACCGGGAAACGGAATACCAGCGCGACAATCTCCCCTATGAAATTGATGGAGTGGTGGTGAAAGTCGATCGCGTGGATTGGCAAGCTCGACTGGGGATGAAGTCCAGAAGTCCTCGTTGGGCCATTGCGTTTAAGTTTTCTCCTCGGAAGGAAATTACGGAGATACAGGACATTGCCATCTCCGTCGGCCGAACCGGGACCTTGACCCCTCTTGCCCTGCTGAAGCCGGTGGAAGTGGGTGGGATCACCATCAGCCGAGCCACCCTGCACAACGCCGACGAGGTGGCAAGAAAAGACATCCGCATAGGCGACAGGGTTCGAGTCGAGCGCGCAGGTGATGTCATTCCAGCGATCGCTGAACGTATCCCCATCGCGAATGAAGTCAGGTCGGACCCTTTCCAGATGCCACCTCGCTGTCCGATATGCGGTTCTGCCGTGGCAAGAGAAGGCGCCTACTTCTACTGCACAGGCCAAGCCGCTTGTCCGGCCCAACTGAAAGGCGCCATTGAACACTTTGCGTCGAAGGCCGCTCTCAATATAGACGGACTGGGTAAGAAAACGGTTTCACAATTGATAGACCACGGCCTCGTGAAAGATCTATCCGACCTTTATCGGCTAAGGCCTGAACAACTTCTTGAGCTCGAGGGGTTTGCGGAACGATCCTCAACCCTTCTCCTTGACGCCATCGCTCGAAGCAGAAACGTCTCGCTCGACCGATTTTTGATGGGCCTGGGAATCCGTCAAGTAGGGCAGCACATCGCAAAAGTGCTCGCGAAAGAGTTCGGCTCTCTCGATGCCATCATGTCGGCTGACCTCGACCGCTTGCAGAAAATCCCGGAGATTGGTCCAGAAATATCTGAGAGTTTGGTCTCCTACTTCCAAGAAAGTTCCAACCGACGGGTCATCGACCAACTGCTTACACTAGGTTTTTCGATCGTAGACACCCCCTCACCGCAGAGCCGGGCCGCTTCGCCTTTTTCAGAGAAGAGCTTCGTGTTCACCGGTGGATTGGAGAGGCTGACGAGAGATGAGGCCGAGGCATTGGTCGAACGATTAGGCGCCACGGTGTCTTCCAGTGTCAGCAAGAAGACAGGCTATGTCGTAGCCGGCACAGACCCTGGCTCCAAACTCGATCAGGCTCAGAAATTAGGGGTGGCGGTCCTAGACGAAAAGGCCTTCCTAGATTTGATAGAAAAACAGAAGATGGGCTAGTCACACCGCGGCTTCGACCGGAACAGGCACTTTCTCGTCCTTGAAAATTTGCACGCTTCGTATCGAGCGAGGATCTGCTTCATGGACCACGAGGCGGCAATTCTCGATGCGGAGTTCTTCTCCTGCCTGAGGGATGCGACCAAGATTTTCCTGGATCAGCCCTCCGATCGTCAGGGCTTCATCTCCAAGCTCGACTTTCAGGAAGTCGTTCACCTTTCGAACTTCCGTCCGTCCGTGCACGAGGATTTGGTTCTTTCCGATGCGTTTGATGAGTTCTTCAGTGATATCCGTTTCATCGACGATCTCACCCACGACTTCCTCGAGGAGGTCTTCAAGCGTCACCAAACCCATGACACCACCGAATTCGTTGACGACCACTCCCATATGCCGCTTTTCCTGCTGGAATTGCTTCATCAAATCATCCGCCGTTTTACCGGCCGGGACGAAGAGCGGAGGATGGGCGATATCCCGAAGGCGCAAGTCGGTTCTCCCTTTGGCCAACTCGGTCAGCGCCTTGGTCTTGTAGAGAATTCCCGTAATGTTATCGAGCATGCCGTCGTAGAGTGGAATCCTGGAATACTTAGAATTATAGAGTAGCTCTTGTGCCTCCTTGAGTCGAAGGTTCCCATCAAGGGAAAACACATAGATGCGCGGCGTCATCGCATCTTCCGCCGTAATGTCCTTCAGTTGAAAGACGTTCTTGATCATTTTGACTTCTTCCGATTCTAATTCCCCGGCCTTTCCTCCTTGGTCCAACATGATTTTCAGCTCTTCCTCCGTCACCAATGGAAGCGTCAACCCCTTTCCTCCTGTCAAACTGTGGATCAGGGGGACAATCAGAAAAAGAAAGGGCCTCAACATGACTTGAACCCAATAGACAGGGTACGCCATGTTCAACGTCACGGGTACGGAGAACTTTGCCGCTAGAGTCTTTGGAATGACATCCACTGACACTAAAAGAACAAAGGTCAGGATACCGACCATAACCGCGATCGCTTCTTCAAACACACTCTTGCCCCCATAGGCATTTAGTGTGATGAAGGTAGCGAACATGGGCGTCGCGGTACTGACGAGGCGGTCGCCTACGAGAATGGTCGAGAGGAGCTTTTGGGGGTCGCTCCTCAATTGAAGAGCTTTGGCTGCTCGTTTACTTCCGTTTTGCGCCAATGCTTTCAATCGTGTTTCGTTGACCGAGAAAAAGCCGATCTCAGCTGTAGAAATAATAGCGGATAACCCTATCAATCCTAAAAGGATGAGGATGTCCATCGCAGTCGTATATTAGGGACGTTGGACCAGTATGGCTGACCTGATGAGAAGCCGGGCGTCTCCCAGAGGATACCTCTTCGCCCACCCTTCAGAGGATCGTAAGATTAGGATGACCGAACCGCTTAGAATAGAGTTCATAGCTGATACATCTATCACAAGGATCAAACGCAAGCAAGTAATTCAGAAAATGTTACTTAAAAATCAATCAGTTCCAAGCGAGCCACTCGGATAGTGCCGCCGTCCGTCTAGTGTTTAGCCATCATCTCGAATAACAAACGATTGTAGGCTAAATGTACGATCGAGACGAACCACAGCCACCTGAGCCTCTGTTTCTGTCAAGAACCGACCAATTTGGACTCGGAAACGGCGCCCTTCCGGGAGATTGACCTGAATGATACGTCCATCGGGAAAATCCCGTTGAACTTGTGCAAACAGCGCCCGTGCATTCTGAATGTCCGCGAAGGCGCCGACTTGAACCCGTAACACCCCCATCCCTTCGGGTCGAGCGTTATAGCCGACAACTCGAAGTTCGATCTGCTCGGTTCCGCTGTCGACCATCCCAAGCGCTTGAGCACCGGCCAATGAGAGGTCTAAAATTCGCCCTCTCGCGAACGGCCCTCGATCATTAATTCTGACCGTAACATGGCGACCCGAAGTCAACGAATGAACAACTGCAATGGACCCTAGCGGCAGCGTTCGATGAGCAGCCGTCAGTTTATACATGTCGTACCGCTCTCCATTCGCCGTCTTGTTCCCATGAAAACCAGGGCCATACCACGAGGCCATCCCTCGTTCTGCAAATCCAATAGGATACCCAGGGAAACGGTCAGTAGGACGGGGGGCTGTGGTGCAGCCTTGGTAGAGGAAGGCGCCCAGTCCGATCACGATGATGAACGGAAGGGTAGGGTTCGTGAGCGGCATCGGCCGCATCGATCAAAACTCGTCGAGCGATTGATTGCGTAGAATGGTCAGGGCCTTGTCGGTGTTGGAAACGGTCAGAACGACGATCGCCCGCTTCCCTTCCCGTGAAGGCGTGCAATAGCCGCACTTGATGTTGATCCGGCTCTTCATCAAGGTATCTGCCACTTTCCTTAATGCACCAGGTTTATTTTCGAGACTCAGTAGGAGCGCCGTTTCTTCACCGAACTTAATCTTCGCCGCCCTAAGCGCCGCGCGAGCACTTTCCAGATCCGCGACCAGCAGACGCAACTTGCCCGTTCCCATCACTTCCGGAGCTGAGAAGGCCTTGATATTGACCCCGGCTTCACCGAGAACCGCCGTCACTCTGGCAAGGGCGCCCGGCTTACTCTGACCGCTGATGACAAGCTGTGTCGTAGTCGGCATATCAGTACTCCTTGTGGCTCTCCGGCATCAAAACTTTTTTCGCCTCGCTGAGCGAGCGGCTCGCAACGGAGACCAAGACCCGTAATGACCAAATATGATGCGAGAAGACGCTGGTCTCACACAAAGTTTTCGAGCCCGTAACCGCAACGAAAAGCAGACTTCGGCACTCGATCGAATTCGTAAGAACCGCCGCTTCTTACACCAGAGACATGATAACGGCCGCTTGCTCCGCATCCTCAATCTCCTCTTATGAACATCCACTCGTTGCGCCGCATGTCACACATTTGAGACAGGTGCCGTTACGAACCATGGTGAATTGCTTGCACTCTTGGCAGGGGTCGCCTTCATAGCCCTTGACTTTGGCCTCTTTCGCGCTTTGGACCTCCGTCAGCGTGAGCGTTTCGCGCATGATCTCCACGTGTCGTGCAACATTGTGTCCGTTTCCGTGGCCGTTTCCTTTTCCGCCGTTCCGGCGAATGGGAAGATGTTCCGTAATAACGGAAGATTTAGCCAGTGCGTCAAGGTCCGCTTCTTCATCGAAGCATTCGGGGTCCATATTATCTTTCCTCACAGAGTCCATGCGTAGATCTTCTTCGTTCACCTGCGCGAGGTCATACCGATCGAGATACGTCACGGCCAATTCGCGGAAGATATAATCGATGATCGAAGTCGACATTTTGATTCGATCGTTCAATTTGACGGGACCGTTCGGCTCAAACCGGGTAAAGACGAACGCCTCGACGAATTCTTCCAGCGGCACGCCGTGCTGAAGTCCAAGAGAGATGGCGATCGCAAAACAATTCATGAGGCTTCTGAACGCCGCCCCCTCCTTGTGCATGTCCAAAAATATTTCTCCGACCGTCCCATCCTCATACTCACCAGTGCGCAGATAAAGCTTATGTCCCCCGACAATTGCCTTTTGAGTGTATCCGCTTCGTCGACTCGGCAGCGGGCGCCGCTTGGCGAGGTACCGAACGAGCACCCGTTCGGTGACTTTCTCCGCCAACTCCATCACACCGGTGGCCGCCTCCACAGCCTTTCCACTGTCTGTCGAGGCACTCAATGGCTGACTCAGCTTGGACCCGTCACGATACAGCGCGACCGCTTTGACCATGCTCTTCCATGCGAACAAATAGGCCGCCTTAACGTCTTCGAGCGTGGCATCGGCCGGCATGTTAATGGTTTTACTGATCGCACCGCTGATGAACGGCTGTGCCGCGGCCATCATGCGGATATGCGCATCGACGGCGATGGAGCGTTGCCCAATTCGACCGCACCGATTGGCACAGTCGAATACCGCGAGGTGCTCGGCCTTCAGATGCGGCGCGCCTTCCACCGTCATCGTCCCGCAGCAGAAATCGTTTGCGGCGGCGATCTCTTCTTGCGTAAAACCGAGCGTCTTCAGCATATTGAAGTTCGTTCCATTCAGTTGGGCCTCGGTCAAGCCAAGCTTTTCGACACAGAACGCGTCTCCCAGCGTAAACTTATTGAAGGCGAACTGAATTTCAAACGCTTGCCCCAAACCGCTCTCCAAACGATCCAGGGCCGCGTCATCGAATCCCTTTTGACGCAACGTGTCGTGATTGATGAACGGTGCATCCTTGAGCGTCTGAGCACCGACACAGTAACGGACGATATCCTGCGTTTGCTGACCCGTATAGCCGAGGTTGGCCAGCGCAATCGGCAAGCTTTGATTGATGATCTTGAAGTACCCTCCACCGGCCAGTTTCTTAAACTTCACCAGAGCAAAGTCCGGTTCAATACCGGTGGTATCACAGTCCATGACCAACCCGATTGTGCCGGTCGGAGCGATGACGGTCACTTGTGCATTGCGGTACCCATAGGCCGTCCCTAATTCAAGCGCATGGTCCCACGCTCGTCTGGCGGCAAGAAGCATGTCGGGAGGACAATATTCAGGGCGGATCCCCGACGGAGCGATCGTCAGACCTTCATATTCCGCATGAGGCACCTGGTAAGCAGCTCGACGGTGATTACGGATGACCCGCAGCATGTGCTCTCGATTTTTTGCGTACCCCGGGAAGGGCGACAATTCGGCAGCCATTTCCGCCGACGTCCCGTATGCTTCCCCAGTCATGATGGCCGTGATGGCTCCACAAATCGCCAGAGCCTTGGGCGAATCATAAGGGATTCCTTGTCGCATGAGCACGGTCCCCAAATTTGCATACCCCAACCCGAGCGTCCGGAACTGATAGCTCTTTTCAGCGATGGAACGGCTCGGGAAGGAAGCCATCAACACGCTGATCTCTAACGCGATCGTCCACAGTCGAACGGCATGGCGGAAATGTTCCAGTTCGAACTGCCCGTCGGCGGTGTAAAACTTTGTGAGGTTGAGGGAGGCGAGATTACAGGCCGTATCATCCAAAAACATGTATTCTGAACAGGGGTTCGATGCGTTGATGCGTCCGTCTTCCGGACAGGTATGCCACTCGTTGATGATGGTATCGTACTGAGTCCCCGGATCGGCACAAATCCAGGCCGCCCAAGCGATCAGGTCCCACAGCTCCCGCGCCTTGACGGTCTTACAAACCTTGCCGTTCGTTCGGCGTTTGAGATGCCAATCGCCGTCTGTTTCCAGCGCAGCAAAAAACTCATTGGGAATCCTGACACTGTTGTTCGAATTTTGGCCGGAGACGGTCTGATAGGCCTTCCCATCCCAATTCGTGTCATACTCATGAAACGCAAAGTGCGTGAAGCCTTGCTGTGCATAGGAAAACATTCGTTGGATATACGCTTCGGACACCATATCCCGACGGGCCGATGTCAGGGCCTCACGCAAGACCGGATTGGTCTTCGGATCGAGGTCCAGCCTGAGAGCCCCCTCGCCATCAACCGTATGACAAGCTTTCAGCACGGCGTTGAGGCGCTGCGCACAAATCTTTGAACCCGTCACCATCGCCGCGACTTTTTGTTCTTCGATGACTTTCCAATCGATGAATTCTTCGATATCCGGATGATCGAGGTCCAAACAGACCATCTTGGCGGCACGGCGCGTCGTCCCTCCAGATTTGATCGCTCCGGCGGCTCGATCCCCGATCTTCAGGAAGGACATAAGGCCTGAAGACCTTCCGCCGCCGGAAAGCCCTTCGCCATCCCCACGCAGTTTCGAAAAATTAGTCCCGGTCCCGGAACCATACTTGAACAACCGCGCCTCCCGGACCCAAAGATCCATGATCCCGTTTTCATTCACCAGATCATCCTCGATTGATTGAATGAAACAGGCATGAGGCTGAGGATGTTCGAAAGCATTGGTGGCTTTCACAACTTCGCGAGTCTGGGGATCGACGTAATAATGCCCTTGTGCCGGACCCGATAACCCATAGGCATAATGAAGACCTGTGTTGAACCACTGGGGAGAATTCGGCGCGGCCATTTGGTGCGCCAGCATGCAGCACATTTCATCGTGAAAAGATTCGGCATCTTCCGGTGTCTTGAAATACCCATAGGACTTGCCCCAATGGGTCCAGCATCCGGCCATGCGCTCGAAGACTTGACGGGCGTCTCGCTCGCCACCCAACACCGGCTTGCCATCCGGGCCGATGACAGCCTGCCCATTCTGATCGCGCTGCGGAACTCCGGCCTTCCGAAAATATTTCTGAGCCAATATGTCGACGGCAAGCTGGGACCATGCCTCCGGAACGTCGATATTTTCGAACTTAAATACGGTGGATCCGTCGGGATTTCGAATCTCCGACGAACGCTTCACAAACGTGATCCCCTCGTAGGGATTCTGCCCGCGACGGGTAAATCTTCGATCAATTTTCACGGTAGACCTCCTGAGAGAGGAAAGGAACTGTGACCATGCTTTGATTTAGACGTCATCATCATGGTACGGGAACTCGTTTAACTTCAATGGACAGCTACATATAGCTATCATAAATTTTTGTCAACACCAAGTATTGTGGATCTTTGGGAAATGAGAGGAAAGGCTGTGAATAGTCGCAACGCGAATCTCATAGCCGATTTTGGTCGCTTATCAACGAAGTTATCCACAGAAATAACCGATAGAATCGGGCCAGTCCAAATTACCCTGGCCCTTTTTCTTTTTAGAAGGCCATTCGCCCGATTTTCAACGTCGCTTCCTCGACACCCTGAAGGGGTATGAACCGACTGCCGAGACCGAGAACGATGACTTTCGTATCCGCCACCTGTGTTTCATACCAGCTCGCAATCCCCCAGTTCTGTCGCGCGGTATTCGGTCTCACGATGGATTCGAGAAGCTTCCTACTTTGCGACTGAAACACCTGCCGAATAAATTGTTGTTCTCGAGTCGCTGTACCCCGGTCCATTCGGTCTATCGCCTTGCTCAATTCCTGTTCAACGAAGCGTAAATAGTCGTCCATGGTCGGATTCGATAATGCGAGACCGACGGCCACGACCAGCGCAACAACCACCCCACTCAGGCGGAGAAGACTCATGACGTTCTCACAGAATCATTCATCTTCGATATGATTCGATGACAACCAGAGCGGCCTGGTTTGACAAACGAATGTCAGCCAATTAGTTTACCTCGACTTCGTTCACAGAGTCCTTTTGAGCCAGGAGGAGACCATGTTCGTTTGGAGCAAAAAACTCATTGCGGTTCTACTCGGCGCGTTTGTCTTGCTGCTAGGACTTTTCCTTCTCCAAGGTTCTCCCGATAGTTCGAGCGGCCTGAAAATTCACACGACCCGATGGATCACCCTCAACTATGTCGGCCTTCTGGTCTGGCTTTTTGTCTGGATGATCGACCAAGCGCGCGTACGCGGCAAAAATGTCTGGTTATGGTTGTTGCCGTTTGTGCTGGCTCCGCTACCGACCTTGATGCTCTTCGTGCTCTTCCTTCAACGGCGGTTATCTTCCTAACCAATCATCCGATTCATCGAAAATCCAGTCTGTTCCTCTTTTCATCGTCACAACCCTTAGTTGTTCGCCAGCCCGAATGCAACTACATTCTCCACGTCCGCAGGAACTGATTTCCAGCCAGAAAGTAATTCGGGAAACTCAAAATAAGCTTGCTGTTTCGCTTCCTCCACCATCATGTGCCAGGTGTCTCCAACAACCTGACCGTCGGCAGAAAAACGAAACAGGAACACCCCGTCTGATTTCTCTTCGATGAGAACAAGTGCGGGTGCTTCCATCTGTTCCCGAAGATCATGTCCTGCGGCAACTCAAGAGGCAAGCCGTAATAATGCTTGACGTGTGGTTCGGCCAAACGGCCAGTGATTTTGGCTGTCATACGTACAAGCATAATTGCGGATTGGTTATCACAACGTGAGAGTTCTCAACTATGCGTACATCTGGGCCAATTGTCTCTGGTTGGATTGTAGGAGATTGGGATGAGAAGGCAAGCAAAGTCGGTACGCCGAATCACTTGGAGACTGGCGATGCTGCAGGTTCCATAACAGAGGGATGCACGACCGTCCTCTGTTCTGGTTCGAGAGAACGCCGGACCCGCCAAACAGCCCAAAGACCCGGCAAAGCCACCACCACGGTCAAGACAAAAAATTGTGTCCATCCGACCAGAGTCACGACATCCGCCGACGGACGACCGGCAAAGACCCTTCCCAATGCCTCCAACGAAGACAGTAGCGCGAACTGAGTCGCGGTATACCGAGGATCGCAGAGCGACATCACCAAAGCGACGAACGCAGCGGTACCCATTCCTCCCGTCACGTTTTCAATTACGACCACCGCTGTGAGGGCGGTTGGGTTCTTGCCGACTACGGCCAATGCGACAAAACCCAGGTTTGAGACCGCTTGCAAGGCACCGAAGATCAATAGGGAGCGCACCAGTCCAAACCTGGTCATCAAGAGTCCCCCCAAAAAGGCACCGAGCAATGTTGCAAAAACCCCTAGCCCTTTCACAGCGCCTACATCCGTAGCGGAAAAGCCGAGTCCTCCGATCAGGAAAGCCGTCTGGAGCGTAGACGCAAAGGCGTCTCCAAGTTTATAGAGAATGATCACGGCCAAAAAGCCCAACGCGTGAGGCCGTCCAAAGAACTCTGCCAGTGGTGCGCCGACCGCCTCTCTCATGCTCTTCGGAGCCTCGGCGACGAATGTAGGGTCCGGGCTGATCAGGACGATACATAACCCAGCCAGCATGACGGCTGCCAACGCCAGATACGTCATCTGCCATCCCACATAATCGGCAAGGACCAACGCGCCAGCTCCGGAGGCCAAAAGAGCGATTCGATATCCATTCACCCACACAGCAGCGCCCAATCCGCGTTCGTGAGGGTGGAGCGTGTCCGTTCGGTAGGCGTCAAAGACAATGTCCAATGAAGCGGCAAGAAACGCGACGAGCACGGCATAAGCCGCCATCCATCCAGGATGAATCCGCGGATTGGTCGCCGCCATAAGCACCAAGCCGAACGCAACACAGAGTTGTGTCAGGACCATCCAGCCTCGCCGTCGGCCGAACCAGGGAGGGATCACACGATCCATCACAGGAGCCCAAAGGAACTTGAGCGTATAGGGAAGGCCGACCATCGTGAAAATGCCGATGGTCTTAAGGTCAACTCCTTCGACTGTAAGCCAGGCCTGTAAAGTCCCGGACGTGAGCGCAAGGGGGAGACCGGATGCAAAACCCAACGGCAGCATCACGAGGATGCGCCGATTCACGAGACCGGCAAGATCGAAGGTTCCTTGTTTCACAGAGACTTTCTCGTACGAAGGTGAGCCGAATCAGTCAGACCTGCATACCGGAGCGATTTTCCAGCGCAAGGCAGAATACCATCGCCTCCCGGAGCTGTTCAGCAGAATCACAAAACATGCGGGAGCGGCCTCACCGGCAAGGACCGGGACGATCTTACAAGAGTCTCCCCAGTCTGTTCAAAAGGTCTTCCAGCGAGGCCGCAGCGAGCGAAGAGGCGAAGCGTACTCAGTCCCGTACGTTGAGCCTCTGAGCGACGTGAGAACGAAGCTGGAGGACTTTTTCAACAGACTGTTAACAGGGTTGGCCGTTGAACAGACAGGGCTTGTATCGCGAGATATCGAAGTCGGTATTTTCCTGATAGATCTTTTCGTTGCCGTTGACCCCGTCCTGCTCTGGATCGTTCCACATGATGTGGTTCCACCAATAGAACAGCGGTTGAGCCTCGGTCTGGTAGATGGGATTACCATAGGTACTCCGAGAATACTCCTGAACCAGCCGGGCCGTGACATAGTCGACTTTGCCGTTTCCGCTAAGGGAATACAGCATGATAAAGAGACGTGCCTCATGGTCATACAGCTCATCGACGCGAGTATTGAGATCGGGCTCGGGGGGAAGCGAATCCGCGCTCCATCCCGTCACAGGAGGGCTCCAGAGCAATCCTGTAAAAACAAAAAGGATGAGAGCACGCAGACGCATGACCGTCACGCTCTCCCCGACGACTCGGATATGATCCGAGGATAGTCTTTCCGGCAATTATCAAACAATTCCCGGGGCCTCGTCGCAATATGCGACCTTGCCGGAACAGGCATGATCTTCCTATAATGCCACCCTATGGTGACGACCCGTGCCTCTCTTCATACGCTCGGCTGCCGCTTGAATCAAGCCGAAACCTCGATCCTTGGGGAGGGGCTCAGACGAAAGGGGTTTGATCTCGTCGAGTTCGGCCAACCGACAGATCTGCTTGTGCTCAATACTTGTGCGGTCACGGAAGACGCAGAACGGACATCGCGATATCTGATCCGGAAGACCCTGAAACATTCTCCCCATGCCTTTATCGCGGTGACCGGGTGCTACGCCCAAACGGGAATGGAACGTCTCAAACAACAAACAGGGATCGACCTCATCGTGGGCCACCAATTCAAGCTCGATCTGCCGACCTACCTTCCTCCCGCTCACGAACTACGGAAACGATCCGTCGCAGAGATTCGGCATACGAAATCGATTGCGCGTGGAGATTTCGAGCTGCCGCACTTTGCGGAATCGGACTCGACTCGTGCATTGCTCAAAGTACAGGACGGCTGCAGCGCGATGTGCAGTTTCTGCATTATTCCGTTTGCACGAGGTCATGAGCGAAGCAGAACTTTTGATGATATCCAGCGTGAAGTTGAGGTCTTAGCCGCTCGCGGATACCGGGAAGTCGTACTGACTGGGGTGAACATCGGCCAATATGTCAACCAAGGCCGAGACTTTTGTTCGTTGCTTCGTTGGCTCGATCAAGCGGCCAGCTTCGAACGAATCCGCATCTCATCAATTGAACCTACAACAGTCAGTGATGAATTACTTGATCTCCTCGCTTCGTCGAAGAAACTCTGTCCCTATCTCCACATCCCGTTGCAAAGCGGAGACGATCAGATCTTGCAGGCCATGAATCGCCGCCATACGATTAAGAGCTATATCAAACTGATCGAAAAGGCTTTCACAACTATCCCCGACCTCGGTCTTGGGACTGATCTCCTGGTAGGATTCCCCGGGGAGTCTGAAATCGCGTTTCAGACTACGCTTGCCGTCGCCACTGATCTTCCATTCTCCTATCTCCACGTATTTCCGTACTCCCCTCGTCCGGGGACGGCTGCAATGCGCCTGAAGCAGCGGATCTCGTCGGCATCAGTGAAGAAACGAGCCGATCTCCTCCTGGCTCTCGACCGAGTCAAGCGACTCACCTTTCACAACAAACAAATCGGCAAAACGGTCTCGGTCCTTTTTGAAGCTGGTACTCGCGATGCCTACCGCTTCGGCACGACCCCGAACTTCACCAGAGTGGGGATCGCAGATTCAGGGGATTTTCAGAATCAGATCCTGCCGGTCACGATCACGGCCGCAACAGACCGTTGCGCTTTGGGCCATGTCGTGTCTCCTCAACAGGTTAACTGTGCCGTGGTAGTACGATGATCTTAAAAACAATTCCTCAAGTCCACATTGAAACCTTCGGCTGCCAAATGAACGAGTCCGACAGCGAACTCGTTCGCTCGATGCTGAAGCGGGAAGGATTCGTTTTTACGGAAGAC
The DNA here is from genome assembly GCA_025934915.1 of Nitrospira sp. GTDB lineage: Bacteria > Nitrospirota > Nitrospiria > Nitrospirales > Nitrospiraceae > Nitrospira_D. The sequence goes on along the minus strand of JAICWG010000021.1, from coordinate 11,685 downwards.
CGTGAACGGGCCGACGTCGTATTGGTCAACACCTGCGCCATCAGAGAGAATGCACACAATAAGATCTATGCCCATCTTTCTGAACTGAGAACACTGAAAAAACAGCGTCCGCTCGTCGTCTGTGTCCTCGGCTGTATGGCTCAGAATCTGAAAAGCGCCATGACGGAAAAGGAGCCGCTCATCGACGTGTTGGCCGGCCCGGATGCGTACCGTCAACTTCCTTCGTTGCTGACGACTGCGCTCGAAGCCCAAGAACAAGGACTCTTCCAGAAAGGGTTTGCCCTCGATCTGTCGGAGTATGAAACCTATGAAGGGATCATGCCGGACCGCGACAGCGGGGTAAACGCCTGGATTACCGTGATGCGAGGCTGCGATAATTTCTGCTCCTTCTGTGTCGTCCCCTATACGAGAGGACGTGAACGGTCGCGTGATCCGAGATCCATTCTGCATGAAGCTCGTGACGCTTCCGCCCGAGGGTTCAGGCAAATCACGTTGCTCGGCCAGAACGTAAACTCCTACCGTCATGAAGACTGGGACTTCGCTAGACTGATCACGGCCGTGGCGGATACGGCAGGCATCGACCGAGTACGGTTTACCTCTCCGCATCCGAAGGACTTTCCCGTCGCGCTCATCAAGGCGATTGCCACGCACCCTAAAGTCTGCAAGCACATTCATCTCCCCCTGCAGGCCGGGAGCGACCGAATTCTCGAACTGATGGGACGAACCTATGCGGGAGCCGAATACCTTGCGCTGGTCGATCGCATTCGAAGCACCGTTCCCGATGTCGTCCTGACCACAGATATCATCTGCGGTTTCTGTTCCGAGTCAGATGAGGATTTCCAGTCCACTTCTCGCATGGTAGAACAGGCACAGTTCGACTCAGCCTATATTTTCAAATACTCGGAGCGGAAGCATACGATCGCGGCTAGAAAGTATACTGACGATGTCCCTGATCAAGTCAAAGGCATGCGTGTCGCTCGACTCGTAGAGACTCAACGCCGCATTACTTTGGAGCGCAACCGCCGATATATCGGCAAAGACGTGGAAATTTTGGTCGAACGTGATGCGACCCGCTCGTCAACCCAGGCAATGGGGAAAACCGACGGGAATATTACGGTCGTATGGGATAAGAGCACCGGTGATTTTAAACCAGGCACGCTGACTATGAAACATATCTTTGACGCCTCGGCTGCGACCCTTTATGGCGAATGCCCCTGAGAAGTCTTGAGGTCGTATTCTTTCTGAGACACCTATCTCAAGCTTTCGGAACAATTCTGCACGCCAAACGGTTGAAATGAACATTTTCTGACCGGCTCCCTCGGCCATCTTCGGACAGTTCTCCGGCTGTTCTTTCCCTGCATTCGACCTCCTTTGGCCTCGGTTAAGATTAGACTGTCTGCCGATTGTCCGAATCCTTTCCCTCTGCTCGATCAATCTTTCGATGCTAACCCCATGATTTGAAAGCACCCTCCAAGGTTCAAACTTCTGAAGCTTGGTCGTCAGGGGTTTGTTAAGAACAGCCTCTCGCCTTGAACGACAATAACAAACCCGTTACTTCAAAAATAAAAGGCATGAATATTGCTTTATATTCGGCATCTATCTGTTCGGCAACGAAGGACTTTGCTTCTCGTTATGAAGTCTGCCGACTCGGAGTCAAAGCCCAATCCAAACCCGTCCGATTCCGGCATCACACTCGAAACAATCATTTCGGTCGGGGTAGTCGGATGGTTGGCGATCGGCATGGTACTCATGGCACTAGGTATCTGGTAGATCGACATCCGAACCACAATAGGATTCAAATCTTTCGTCAAATAGCAAGCGCCTTCGGTTACAAGACCATGTGAGGAGATCCCATAATGCATGCCTATTTCAATGTCCACGGCTCCCGATATGTCGGTGTGCTGATGTCCCTCATCCTGGTCGTGGCCGGATGCTCGATGCTTTCCGGAGAGGCAAAGCTCCACAAGAATGCCAAAGGCTCCATCTATCTCAAGGAAATCGCCGATTGGTCATTTGAAGCCAGCCACCCAGCCACCATTGACCAGATGACGATGCTGAAAATAGTGAAAGGCGTTATGATCGACGACGTTCAGAACATGTCAGACAACATGCCCGCCAGTGGCAGCAAGCCGATGAGAGTATTCAGCGATGAAGACGCCGAATTTCTTGCTCCCCTGCTAGCCCAAGGCTTGTCGCAAGCGAAACCGGAGCAGATTGTCGGTTTCAAGGTGTCTCCATCGGCAGGGTCAGGCAGTGAACCCACAGCGGGCACCCTCTATATGCATAAAGGATCGATCTACCTGACCATCGCTCCTTCTCAAACCGGGAAGGCCCCGAGATTCACTCCTAGTTCTGCCGCTCGTCTTGAAAAAGCTCCTTCCTTCGTGGCTCTGGGAAGCGGAGCGATGACGATGGTGATCGACTATCAAGCCCTCGCCAAAAGATCGACGCCGAATTCCTACACTGCAGTAGGAGTCTCAAAGCCCATACCGGTTTTCGCGTCTCAGGCCGCTCCAGTTGCATCAACCGCGATGTCGGCACCAAACGCTTCAACTGCGAAAATTGCGCCGGCACCGCCACGGGAAGATTCGATTTTGGACCCTCGGACTGATTCAGAAACCCCTCAATTGAGCACTGATGAACTGCTCAACAGGAAACTCGATGAACTCAGGGAAGCGCGCGAGGCCAACAAGCTCAAGGACTCTGAGATTGCGATGCTGAAGAAGGAAACAACGTGGATGAAGAAAGAGCTCCGTCAACGGACGGAAGAGGTGAAAACATTGAAGGCAAGCAAGACAGTCGCCCGTCCTGCCCCAAAAAGGAAATCGGCGGAAGCCTATCCGACTCGTTGATCGACTGATCGATCAGCCGACATCGTACAATTCAGGCTGCAACAGGACAACCTCCCTGGACAGCGGCTGACGAAAGTTCATGCGGCAGTAGCAGGCATAGGTCACATAGGTATCCTGCAGACAGTACTGTGCAAGCTCACGACCCTGTCTCCTTTCCCACATCTCGGCGACTTGCTCCCCACTGCCTGATTTCGTGTCGACCTGTAATGCGCGGGCCAATACATCGAGCTTGACCCAACCCCTCATATCCCAATTACTCCAGATGGCCATTGTGTCATAGACCGGTTCGGTACGGAATTTCGCGAGGTTGATGTCGAGGCTGGGTTTCACTTGATTGATGATCGACCGCTTCTTGATGAAGGGAAGATCAAAACCAAGCCCATTATGCGTGATGTACAAGGCAGGACGGTCTTGGGCCAGTCTCGCCCAAAATTGGCGGAGCAACTCACGCTCGTTCGCCCCGAACCAGGCGACGGCGCTGCGTGCTTCCAGCTGATCGGAAAATTCCAGTAGGCCGATACAGACGATGCGGCTGAACGTTCCATCGAACGCCGACTTGGCATACGACTCATCCTCCGCGCGACGTTGCTCTTCAGCAGCTCCCGCCGAAAAGAGATCGAAGCCTCCTTCTGCCGGATAAGACCCTTCATTTGCCGGCGGCTTCCCCAATAGACGAACCCATTCATCGCGTGTGGCCTGGACGGTTTCAATGTCGAGCACCACCTTCATCGCGAAACTCCGAACGCATCGCGTCGTAAGGCTTCGATGACCGCGTAATCTGCAGGCGGGAACGTAAAGTATGTGAGATCTTCGGGGTATACCCATCGGATTTCTTCACAGCCGATAGGTATCGGCTCCCCTTGGTCAATGGCACATCGAAAAAAATGCAACTCTATTGTTCTATCCCGATAGTCGTGCCGAATGATCCGATACGGAATAGGGAGATCGACGCGAATGCTCAGCTCTTCAAACAGTTCCCGTTGCAAACACTCCGTGAGCGATTCGCCTGTTTCCCGTTTTCCGCCGGGGAACTCCCAGAAACCGGCTAAGTGGGCACCGGGTTTCCGACGGGCGATCAAATAGCGACCGTCACGGTGGATAAGTCCTGCCGCTACTTCAATGACCTGCATGATCAGCCTACTATCGCTCACGCGTCGCCGGACTGAACGGATATGTCTTGCAAAACGACTTCATTGGACACAGGAGACAATAGGGGTCACGAGCTGTGCATACCATCGCTCCAAAGTCCATGATCGCCTGGTTAAAGTCATACCCATTCCCCGGCGGGATCAAGGTTTCCGATAATTCCCATAGCATCGTCTTCTGTGCCTTGGGATCACCCTCAGCGACAAACACCCTGTATAAGACACGGATCACATTCGTGTCCAGGATGGGCGCATCTTCATTGAACGCGAAGGAGCGAATAGCCCCGGCAGTATATCGCCCGATCCCTTTGAATGAGAGCAACTCGTCGGGGTCATTGGGTAATTTCCCTCCGTACCGTTCCACTGTTTCGCAAGCGATTCCATGCAGCCGTTCCGGGCGAATGTTGTACCCAAGGGGATACCACGTCTTCCTGACATCGGCGACCGGAGCCTCTGCCAGGTCTTCGAAACTCGGATAGCGTTCCAAAAATTCATGATACTTAGGAATGACCCGATCGACTTGTGTCTGTTGAAGCATCACTTCTGAAACAAGGATATGATAAGGATCTGAGGTTTTGCGCCAGGGTAAATCTCGACCATGTTCCTCATACCACTTTAACAATCGCCGCTGAAATCGGCGCCTGGCAGAAAGATCCGGTAGAATCGCCTTGGCAGGTTTTTTCTTGTTGGAGGGTCGTTGCGCAGGCATGGACCGAGCCTTATTATCACCATTATCACCGACAATTGACCGGTTGGCATTGTAAGAGCCCCCTGAATCAAAATCAAATGCGCCGTTCGACCACGTCTGGAGAAACGTTCGTGCAAAGAGGAATCTGTTCAAAATGACGTGCTCGTGATAATCTCTAACCAGTCAAGCAGAAGGGAGCCATGAACGTGGAGACCTTCCGAGATCGGTTGTTCCAGGTATCAGTTTTGGCCGGAAGTTTAGCCTGCGTACTCTTCCCTTTTCCGTCCATAGCGGAAACCCTCCAAGTACCATGGGAATGTTCGAACTACACAAGCGATGCGCAGACCCGTTGCGTGAACGCCTTCATGGAAGCGCAACAGAAGAAGATTGCGGAGCTCGAAGGAAAGCTCCAGGCTCAAGAGGGGACCGTCGGCCAACTCAAAAGCCAGCTCGATCGGCAGGCGACTGCAACAGCCGATCTACAACGACAACTTACTGAGCGGCCCTCCACGAGCATTGTCCCGATCCCATATTCTTATCCTTACTCCTATGGCTATCCCCTCGGCCTCGGGTTCGGACTCCAATTTGGCGGCGCTGGTATTTATGCCTCACCCTATTACCGTCCCTTTTGGGGCCACCGACATTACGGGTATTGGGGTTATGGTTGGTGACGCCGCTGGATGATTAACGACAGTTCGTTCTTTATCCCCATCCATTCATTGCTTGTTCAGACCGAGCTTTTCGTTGACAAGTTGCCTGCGGCCACATAGCCTGCTACCAGTACCCCATTACTCATAAGACGGTAATTTGCAAAACACGATGTAATTGTTGACCTTATTCTATGCGGGTTTCATTCGCGTTGTTGTTATCTTAATTGCTGACTACTGAGTAATGTTAGTCGGCTCGATAAGGCAGAGTTCGAATCCCATGCTTCACAGGCAAGGGAATTGCCACGAGGATACACAATGGTTGTTCGGAAATTCCCCCGGTTTCCGGTTGCAATGCCGAGCACGTTGGTTCAGAGAGACAAACTTCGATACAACGCTTCTGTGAAGGATCTCTCGCTGAAAGGCTGTCGGTTAGAAAGCGTCGTCCGGCCCTTTACCGGTATGCAAGTGGAATTATTCATCGAACTCCCCGGCGAACCTACACCGATCCACATTAGCAGAGGCGCCGTCCGCTGGTCTGGATCACTGGGCATCGGTGTCGAATTCTTAACAGTGGCACCCGCTGAACAAGAACGACTCAAGCGGGTGGTCGAGCAACTCTCCGTGAAGGTGGGCCAGGCCCTCATCGTTCCAAAAGTCGAGCTACCGAAGGCGTGAACTGTTTCCATGCTTGCGCATCTCATCTTCAGAACCTCAGAGCTGACGTGCATGACAGCCAGGTGTTACCAGACCTCCTGCATGAAGTAGGGACGCGGGTGTGGAGTGACGCCGCCTACAGCGGGCAATGCGACGTGATCCGGCAATACGCTCTCCGGTGCCCAGCACTTCATCCAGAGAAAAACCCATCGCGATAGGCCCTTGAGCGAGGACGAGCCTGCCCGCAAGCGCACCAAATCGAAGGTCTGCGCAAGGTCGAACATGTGTTTTGGGGATCAAGGCCCGTCGCGCCAGGAAGTAGCCACTGGAGTCAGTGTGAGATGGCCCACACATGTCGCGATGTCTGTCGATGTTACAAAGATCTTGGCTTAAAACGCAGGCTTGTCCGGTAGGCTGCCGAGGTGGAGTCGAAATTCACCTGTTTTCGCGTCGGCCACGTAGCGCCTCAAAGCTTCACTCACCACGAGAAAGGCCATCGTCTCCCAGGGGATTTCAGAGAGCGGAAACAGTCGTACGTCCAAGCTTTCAGGTCCCGCCTGAAACGTCGGCGTCTTCATTCTGCCACGAAACACCAGGTAGACCTGTCCGACATTGGGTAGACTCAGTACGGCATAAAGTCCGGCAATGGTGACATCTGCATGGGCCTCTTCCAGTGTTTCGCGCACCGCCGCTTGTTCCGTACTCTCGCCAAGCTCCATAAATCCAGCCGGAAACGTCCACAGCCCTAGACGAGGTTCGATGGCCCGACGGCACAAGAGGATTTGATCTTCCCATTCCGGAATACAGCCCGCGACGATTTTGGGATTGTGATAATGAATGCGCTCGCATTGATCGCACACGTGCCTGGGCAGAGTATCCCCAAGAGGAATTTTATGCGAGACCGTTGCGCCGCAGTGGCTGCAATAGTTCATGAATGGTTCAGGAGAACATGCATTGCAGTTCTCGTTAGAGAAGGTCTGATTTATTCAAAGTTACGGCAAATAATCAGCTCAATTCCCCGTGTTTTGAGTGTCAACCGATTAAAATCAGGAATTAATCAGACCTTCCTTAGGAATACAATACGGATAGCACAAACACGCTTGACTTTGCACGCCAAGGTCGAGCCTGGGTTCCTAGCGATGACTGCGAAAATGAGTGGTATGACAGGGAGAGCAGTGATGAACATGAGTCGATAAGAAACCTTTCAAATCGCGGCATGCAGCGATGCGAGCCTCTTTTCTTTCCGGTAGTTCCTACTCGTCCAAGATTCCCTCCCTTGACTTCCATGCGGGGGAACCTATCAGGTTGTTATAATGTCTTGAACCCTGAGGAAGGATGGGCTTCCATGGAAAATGATGTGTTGTCGACGTTGCCGATACTCCCCGTCAAACGAACGGTGTTGTTTCCAGGAGTGATGATGCCGCTGACGGTCGGGCGGGAGCGATCCGTCGCTGCCGTCAATGCCGCAATGAAGACCGAAGAGAAGACGATCGTCGTGGTGGCACAGCGGGATCCGCAGGCCGAAGAACCGGCGCTCGCCGATTTGTATTCCATCGGCACGAAGGCGATCGTCAAGCAAATCGGCCAGTCGTCCGAGGGAACGATCCACGCGCTGGTTCAAGGACTGGATCGCGTCGTCCTTCTGAAAGAAGAACAGTCCACCCCCTACTCCATCGCGCGTGTCCGTTCTTTGGGACGTCCTACGGATGGGGGACCGGAAGTCCAAGCGCTTCACCGAGCCATTCAAGAACTTGTGTCAGACTTACCGAAACTGATCCAGGCTCCCGGCATCCAAGAAGTCGGCACGGTGCTGAGCAACGAGGATGATTCCGTGACGTTGGCCTATCGTATCGCTTCGCTCGTCAATCTTGACGTGGTGGAAGAACAGCGCTTGCTCGAAAGTTCTTCGACGTTGGACCTGCTTCGCAGCCTCTACGCAGCGCTGTCGAAGGAAATCCAAATACTGCAGCTGCGGGAAAAGATCGCCAAGGATGCGCAGACCAAAATCGGCAAGAATCAACGAGAGTACATCCTACGCGAACAACTGAAAGCGATCCAGGACGAGCTCGGCGAAGGGGACGGCGAGGAGAACGAGGCCGCTCGGTTGAGAAAGCAGATCGCTGAAGCCGACTTACCCGAGCCTATTCGCAAGGAAGTCGAACGCGAAGCCGCTCGGTTGAGCAAGGTACCGCCGACGTCGCCCGACCATCAGGTCCTTCGGACCTACCTTGAGCTGGTTCTCGAACTCCCGTGGAAGAAGGCATCCGAGGAACATCTCAATCTTTCGACAGTCCGGCAGGTGTTGGAAGAAGACCATTACGGAATCAAGGAAGTAAAAGAACGTATCGTCGAACACCTGGCGGTCTTGAAGCTCAACCCGACGGCGAAAGCCCCCATTCTCTGCCTCGTCGGTCCTCCCGGCGTCGGCAAAACAAGCTTGGGGCAATCGATTGCGAGGGCAATGGGCCGGAAGTTCGAACGATTCAGTCTCGGCGGCGTCCATGACGAAGCCGAACTGCGCGGCCATCGTCGTACCTATGTCGGTGCATTACCAGGCCGCATTATTCAGGCCATCCGCCGGGCCGGAGTCAACAATCCGGTCTTGATGCTTGACGAAGTCGATAAGATGGGGCGTGACTTCCGCGGCGATCCGGCTTCGGCGCTGTTGGAAGTCCTGGATCCGGCACAGAATCACACGTTCCGTGACCATTACCTGGATCTTCCGTTTGATCTGTCGAAGGTGTTCTTTATCACCACCGCCAACACCCTCGATACGATAAGCCAACCTCTATTGGATCGGATGGAAGTGATTCGCCTGCAGGGTTACAGCGAACGTGAGAAGGCTGAAATTGCCCGCCGCTATCTCTGGCCGAGGCGGCTCAAGGAAGCCGGCATCGAGGGTAGCCAAGCTGTGCTCACGGACGAGGTGCTGAATCTCGTCATCTCGCGTTACACCCGTGAGGCCGGTGTGCGCCAGCTCGAACAGATGCTGGGACGGTTGACCAGAAAAGTGGCCTTGATATTCGCCGACCTTCCGGAAGGTCAGGAGCGACAGCCCGTCGCTATTCGGACAGACCTTCTCGGCGAGTGGTTAGGCTCCGAACGGTTTATGCCGGAAGAAGCTCGGAAGAACCTGCCTCCTGGCGTCGCAACCGGCCTGGCCTGGACCCCGACAGGAGGCGATGTGCTCTATATCGAAACAACCTTGCTGCCAGGCAGCCACGAGTTGACTCTGACGGGCCAGTTGGGCGATGTGATGCAGGAGTCCGCGCGCGCGGCCAGGAGTTATCTGTGGTCGCATGCTGAGAGCATGGGTTTGGATATCTCGCGTTTCAAGCGGAACGGGCTCCATATTCACGTCCCTTCTGGAGCCATTCCGAAGGACGGCCCATCTGCCGGTATTACTATGGCAACTGCCCTGGCTTCAGCTTACGAATGCAAAGCTGTACGGAGCGACACGGCGATGACAGGTGAGATCAGCTTGAGCGGACTCGTTTTACCGGTGGGCGGCATCAAAGAAAAAGTACTGGCGGCGCATCGGGCTGGAATCAAACGGATCATTCTGCCGAAGGCCAATGAAAAAGATCTCAAAGATGTCCCGCAAGAAGTACGCGACCAACTGACCTTTATCCTGGCTGAGCGGATTGAAGAGGTGCTGCCTGCGGCCTTTAACTCGGACTCGGAGTACGGGCCGGCCGGAGGCGGGAGTATGCCTGTGGAGGCTGCAGACGCCGCAAAGGATCTCTAAGCCTCATAGAAGGCGTGGACAATCTGCATCGTATTGAATAGCAAAGCGTGACGACGCGTGTAGGCTGCATGGCCATAGTAATGGTCTCGGGGGTTCGTCGAGCCGGTGCTGTCCTTGTAATTGACGAGGAGACAGCGTCCTTCACTGGGAAAACGTACGGCTCGCCTGGCACATTCCAGCCACCGTTCGAACCCATCGTACGGCTCGACTATCTCCCAAACCCGCTTATTCGCCGCCTTAGTCGGTTCAGTTGGAGGGGCGGCATCGCTGCCCGCGACCGCCAGTTCCTGAACATAATCTCCACCCCAGGCGATCGGCATTTCCATCGTAATTTGAGGAAGCTCCATCTTCGCCAGCCAGCCCTTTCCATCTGTCCGCAAGTTTCGGTGATTCACGACGTGCAGCAGCTTCCCGATACCTGACGGATCCCATCCATAGCGAACCGGCGTGCCGAAGGTCACCATGTCGAGCACGACTCCGTTAAAAGGCGACGTCGTCGCCAGTAAGGACTCAACGAGTTTGATGATGCCGGTGAGCGTGGTCTGATTTGTTTGGTCGGCATAGTCGGTGAGAATCTCGAAGAACCTTGGTCGACCGGTGATGGGGCTTGGACAGAGAAGATTCGACACCAGCGTCAGAATCAGTCCGGCTTGTCCATGAGCCTGTATCAGAACTCGGTGCCCCTTTCCCAAGTCCTGATTTTTACAGAGCTTGTGTAGTTCGGCAAGCAGTGACACAGCGGCGAGTGCCCTCCCTAGATGGTGGTATTCCGATGACCAGAGCAGCCTGACGCAGGAGATCGGCTGAGTCAGATTCCTATTGATCGCTTTCTTGATCGATTCGACATCAGCATTGGTAAAATTACCCGCGTCTCCGATCTGTTCGTCCAGAAGTGTTTTCGTCACATCATCGTCCGGAAGGGGCGGCTTTAACCCACCAGGCAGCAACGGAATGCCATTGTCGCCTTCGCGCATGGCTGCGAGCAACGCATCGACACCGGACACGCCCCTCGAATAGCCCCGCTTGAGTCCGCCCGCTTCATCTAACCGCTGCATGCCGAAGACATCGGTGCCATGGAGCGAACCATGGAGGAAGACCACGCTCGCGACACCTGCATGAGACAGGACTGCCCCATACTTGCCCATGGTCTCTGCCCAAACCGGCGAATCCGGAAGGACAACATCTGTCAGGTCAGCGACACTCAACCGCTCGCCGGGGGATTTTCGTGACAGCTCGTCGTGCTGAAAATTGTTCTCGATCGGCATGGGAAGACGTTCTTACCTGAAAGGCAGGCATGAGCGCAATGGAGCGAACCAGCGGAGACGAGATCGGCTGATTTTTTTGGTGGGAGGCTAGGTGACCACGCCCCATCTATTATCCGGATGAAGGCGCTGGTCCTCTTGCAAATTCACCACAAACTGGTGAATATCTCTCCATGATCAAGAGAAACATTGAGCAAGCGGTCCACTCGGCAATGGCCCTTTGACTGTCGGATAGCAAGACGCGCCCCCTCGCATCTTTGACTTTTTTCTCAAGCAAAAACGTGTGACGGTAGAATGCGGCAGTGGCGCGCGCACAACCAGCCGCATCTTCCGTATTGGGCGCGATGCAGTCAGCGAGAGCGACCTCGACTGTCCCTACGCTTGGTTGCCCAATGAAATCCCGTAGGGTTGGCCGAGGACATTGAGTGTGGCCGAAATCTCTTCGGGGCGGCGGCCCATCGCCTCAAGCAGACCAATATAGTTGATAGCCGCCTGAAGATGCGGATGGGGATGGCTGGTGACATGAGTGAACGTCAGTAAGATTTCCACCATTTGGCGCATCAAGGGTTCCGCCTCCCCCAGCCGATTCGTGGCCTGGAGCAGCCGCGCCAGATTGTTGAGATCGATGGCTACGTTAGGATGCTCCGCCCCATAGCTCGCCTCATCGATCACCAAGGCCCGCCGCA
>JAICWG010000260.1 GCA_025934915.1 Nitrospira sp. | reverse complement strand
GGTGAACGACCATGCGTTGCGGGACTTTCTGGATCTCTTTAATCATCGGCTGGTTTCATTGTTCTACCGGGCCTGGGAGAAACATCACTGTGTGGTCGGCTATGAGCGGGCCTGTGAGACCGGAGAAGAGGACCGGTTTGCTCGACTGCTCTATGCGTTACTCGGTTTGGGAACTGGGGGGATACGCGAACGGTTAGGTGGTGACGACGGCAGCTTGCTACGCTATGCAGGTTTGATCGTTCAGCGACCGCGCTCGGCTCAGGCGTTGGCCCACTGCCTCACCGACTCCTTTCAAGTTCCCGTTCGGATCACGCAGTTCGTCGGAGCCTGGCTGTCGGTCCAGGAAGAAGATTGGACCAGGCTGGGGACGCCGGGAACGAGCAATCGCTTGGGACAAACAGCCGTGGCCGGCACCAAAGTCTGGGATCAGCAGGCGGGGTTTCAGGTGCGTTTGGGGCCGCTTGATTTTGAAACGTTTTCCGGTTTGCTGCCGTCCGGCAAGGCCTTTGCGACGCTGGTTCGCATGACCAAGTTATTGGCCGGACCAGAATTTGAGTTCCATGTGAACCTCGCGTTGAAGGCGTCGGAAGTCCCGCCCTGTCGTTTACGTGAGAGCGACGCCTATGTGCCACGGCTAGGCTGGACGACCTGGCTTTCCTCGAGGCCACGAATCACTGATGCGGAGGACGTCATGTTTTCCGGCGAATTCTCCACCAGAAGAGTGGCTGTGGGCTAAGAACCCGTCAGAGAAGAGAGGCTTCCATGAACGTGAATTTGAAAGGGTTGATTGGAAAACTGGATGACTCCTGCCGCCGCGCCTTAGAGGCAGCAGCAGGGCTCTGCCTGTCGCGAACACATTATGATGTCGATGTGGAGCATCTCTTCGTCAAACTTCTGGACGTGCATGACAGCGATCTTCAGAAAATATTCAAGCGCTACGGCGTGGAGCCTGCCAGGCTCGAACGTGACCTCACACGAGCACTGGATCGGCTCAAGACCGGCAATGCCCGCAATCCCACCTTGGCGCCGCGTATCCCCAGGTTGATCAACGAGGCTTGGTCGCTGGCCTCGATCGAGTATGGGGCGAATCGAGTCCGCTCAGGACATTTGCTGCTGGCCCTTCTGAGCGAAGATGATCTGATACGAATGGCAAAGGAGATCTCGGCGGAGTTCCAGAAGATTTCTCCTGAGGATCTGCACAAGCAGATGCTCAGTCTCTCCGCCGGATCGGTCGAAGATATGGAGCAAGCCCAAACCGGTGGGATCGACACAGCCGAACCGGGGAAACCCATCTCAACGAAGACTCCGGCGCTGGATCAGTTCACGGTGGACCTTACGGCCAGAGCTAAAGAAGGCAAGATCGATCCGGTGCTGGGGCGCGATGCGGAAATCAGGCAGGTCATCGATATTCTGACCAGACGCAGGCAGAACAATCCGATTCTTACGGGTGAGGCCGGTGTGGGAAAGACGGCGGTCGTGGAGGGATTGGCCCTGCGGATTGCGACCAAGGATGTGCCTCCGTCGCTGCGACAGGTCTCGCTGCGCTCGCTGGATCTCGCGTTGCTTCAGGCCGGAGCCGGAGTGAAGGGAGAATTTGAGAATCGGCTCAAGTCCGTCATCAACGAAGTGAAAGCGTCGCCTCAGCCGATCATCGTGTTTATCGATGAGGCGCACACCATGATCGGAGCGGGCGGGCAGGCGGGACAAGGCGATGCGGCGAATTTGTTGAAACCGGCTCTGGCACGCGGTGAAATGCGTACAATCGCCGCGACCACCTGGGCGGAATACAAAAAGTATTTCGAGAAGGATCCGGCGTTGACTCGCCGGTTCCAGGTGGTGAAAGTCGAGGAACCGACGGAAGTGACGGCGATCAATATGATGCGGGGATTAGTCGAGACGATGGAACAACATCACAAGGTTCGCGTCTTGGATGAAGCCGTCGAAGCGGCGGTGAAGCTCTCGCATCGGTACATTTCGGGCAGACAGCTGCCCGATAAGGCTGTCAGTGTGTTGGACACCGCCTGTGCCAGGGTCGCGTTGGGGCTACTGGCTGAACCATCGGCGCTGGAGGACAGCCGTCGTCGGATTTCGCTGATCAATACCGAAATGGATATCCGAGAGCGAGAAGCTGTGACCGGGGGAGATCACAGTGAGCGGCTCAGAGAATTGAGCAATGAAAAGGCTACGGAAGAGGCTCGACTCACCGAATTACGGACGCGCTGGGAGGAAGAGAAACGACTGGTGGGCGAGATTGCAGGGATTCGACATAAGCTCGAACAGCATGCGCGACCGGACGTAGGAGATGGGAAGGGCAAAGACTCTCCGCGACCGCTCACGCCTCAGGAAGTGGCATCATTACAGGCGGATTTGGCCAAACTCAATAAGGAACTCGCGAGTCTTCAAGGAGAACATCCATTACTGCAACCCTGTGTCGATGGGCAAGCCATCGCGACCGTGATCTCAGCCTGGACCGGTATTCCCGTGGGGCGGATGGTCAAAGATGAAATCAACACCATGCTCAATCTCCGGGAGCATTTGGAAAAACGGATCATCGGCCAGTCCCATGCCCTCGATGCGCTGGCCCAACGGCTTCGTACAGCCCGCGCCAAACTGGAAGATCCCCGGAAGCCCATCGGTGTCTTCATGTTTGTCGGCCCGAGCGGAGTAGGAAAGACTGAAACGGCGTTGGCCATCGCCGAGCTTCTGTTCGGGAGCGACCAAAACCTTACCACCCTGAATATGTCCGAATTCAAGGAAGAGCACAAAGTCTCGCTCTTGATGGGATCGCCTCCCGGCTATGTCGGCTCTGGAGAAGGCGGCGTGCTGACGGAAGCCGTGCGGCGCAAACCCTATAGCGTCGTGTTGCTCGACGAAATGGAAAAAGCTCATCCCGGCGTGCAGGACATTTTTTATCAGGTGTTCGACAAGGGCATGATGAAAGACGGAGAAGGGCGCGATATCGATTTCAAGAACACGGTCATCATCATGACGTCCAATGCCGGGACCGACACCTTCATGAAGCTCTGTGCCGACCCGGACACCAAGCCGGACCCTGAAGCCCTTGCCGAGGCCATCAGGCCTGATCTCTTACGATCCTTCAAGCCGGCGTTTCTAGGCCGGGTTATTGTCGTGCCTTACTATCCGATCGCGCCGGACATCATGCGCAGAATCATCGAATTGCAACTTGGGCGTGTTCGTCAGCGGATCCGGGAGAATCATCGCGCACAGCTCACGTACGATGAGTCGTTGATTGCCGCGATTGCCGGCCGCTGCACCGAGGTCGACAGCGGCGCGCGCAATGTGGATCATATCCTCACCCGCACGATGCTGCCGGAGTTGTCAAAGGAGTTCCTGGCTCGAATGGCGCAGGGGGAACCGGTTAGCAAGGTACACATCACGGTGAATGAGGGGGGGAGTTTCCAGTACCAGGTGGATTAAATTATGATGGGCCACGAAGCATAGAAGGTGCTGACGATATCTTTGGGATAACTTCTGGCTATCGAACACGCACGAGTCTGATCAAAATCGGGAAAGAGAATGTCTCCTCCTACTCAAACGAACCGGTTGATTGCGATCGATACACCGCTGGGGCCTCATGTTTTGCTGTTGCGGGGGTTCACCGGACAGGAGTCTATTTCACGGCTCTTCAGTTTTAAGCTGGATCTCCTCTCTACCGATCCGGAGATCAAATTCGAGAACATCATCGGTCAAAAGGTCACCGTTCGAGTGAGGCTAGGGAAGGACAAGGAACGGTATTTCCATGGGGTGATCAACCGTTTTGTGCAGACGGGGAGCAGCGTCGGCCTCGTCAACTATCGCGCGACGATGGCGCCGGCTCTTTGGTTCCTGACACGCACGGCGGATTGTCGCATATTTCAGAGCAAAAAAGTGCCGGACATTATCCAAGAGATCTGCAAAGAGAACGGGATCACCGACATCAAGACGGTGTTGAAGGCGACCTACGAACCGCGAGAGTACTGTGTGCAGTATCGAGAGACGGATTTCAATTTTATGTCTCGTCTCATGGAACAGTACGGCATGTTCTATTTCTTTGAGCATGAAGAAAAGAAGCATACCGTGGTGTTGTCGGACGACCTGTCGGCGCATCAGCCTTGTTTGGATCAATCGAAGATCTCATGGAATCCGCAGGGGAGCGCCAGTCTGAATGAGGACGTGATCACCGGCCTCCAATGGGAAGAGACCTTCCGCTTCGGACAGTACGCCGTCACTGACTACAACTTCGAGACGCCGAGCACGAGCTTACGCGCCGAAGTCAAGACCCAAATCGAAGTCGGCGGAAACGGCAAAT